>NZ_LIQY01000011.1 GCF_001418495.1 Streptomyces pathocidini
GGCCGTCGCCGCGCTGCTCGCCCTGCGGCGCCACCCGCGCACGGCGGGAGCGCTCGCCGCCTTCGGCGCGCTCCTCAAGGTCTGGCCCGTCCTCCTGCTGCTGGGCACCGCCCGAGGCCGCGCCACGCGCGCGTGCTGGACGGCCGCCGCGGCCACCGCCGCCGCGATCACCCTCCTGTTCACCGCGGCCATGCCGGGCGCGCTCTCCTTCCTGACCTCCCAGCGCGACCGCGGCACCGAGGTCGAGTCGCTGGGCGCGCTGGTCTTCCACGTCGCCCGCCACTTCGGCTGGGAGGGCCGCACCCACTTCAGGTACGGCTCGGTGGAGTTCGCGGGCCCGTACGTGCCGGTGGTCTCCACCGCCGCCCTGGTCCTGAGCGTGCTGGCCCTGGCCTGGCTGGCACTGTGGCGCGTACGGGCCGTGGACCTGGGCCCGAACGCCGCGGGCGACGCCGCGTTCGCGGCAGTGCTGCTCTTCACCACCACGAGCCGGGTGATCAGCCCGCAGTACCTGCTGTGGCTGGTCGGCCTGGCGGCCGTGTCCGTGACCTTGCGCGGCGCGCGCCAGGCGCTGCCCGCCGGGCTGGTGCTCGCGGCCGCGGCCGTCACCCTGCTGGAGTTCCCGGTCTTCTTCGCCAAGGTCGTCGCGAGCGATCCGCTGGGGATCGCGCTGCTGGCCCTCCGCAACGGGCTCCTGGCCGGCGCGGCGCTCGTCTCCTGCCGCCGCCTGTGGCACGACACGGTCACCGTCCCCCGCCGCGCCGGGCAGGTCACGGAGCCGGCGCGAGCCGTGCCCCCAACTCCCGCTCCGCATAAGCCCGCCACCGCTCCGTGAACTCCTCCGGCGAGAGGCCGAGCACCTTGCGCAGGGCCTGGTCGGCGGGGGTGTCCCGGGCAGTCCGGTAGAGCTCCCGCAGCCGTTCCTCCCCCCACTCCGCCGCGATCATCCGGCAGGCCAGCCAGCTGCTCTCGTACGCGGTGGCGAGGCGGTCGCCACCGCCCGTGAAGCCGAAGTCCTCGTCGGCCGGGAGGCGGCGGAGGTGATCGGCCAGCTGCCCGGTGGCGGCCGCGCGGCCGAGCTCGGGGGCGACCTCGCGGGGCGCGCGGCCCGTGCCGCGGTAGGCCGCCCAGTCGGCGAAGCCCTCGGACAGCCACAGCGGGGTGGTGGGCGAGGTGGACGCGCGCGTGGCGACGTGGGTCGTCTCGTGGGTGAGGACGACCTGGCGGCCGAACGGGCTCAGGCCGCCGTACGCCTCGGGGTTGACGATCACCCGGTCCGCGGGGGCCTTGCCAGAACCGCCCGCCTCACCGGTCGTCACGGCGGCTATGGCGCGGTACCCGGCGGCGGGCGCGCCGAGCAGCTCGCCCATGCCGTTCAGCGACGGCGGTACGAGGACGACCACCCGCCGTACCCACGGGCCGCGCCACGCGGCATCCGCAGCGGGGACGGCGCGGCCGGCGGTCCGCGCGATCTCGCGCAGCCGGTCGGCGTCCTGGCCGGCGCCCAGTACCAGCGCGCGGTCGCCCCTGACGGCCGTGACCGCGCCCTGCTCCCACAACTGCCGGGCGGGGGCGGTGCCGTCGGGGGAGCGTGAGGACTCGGCGGCGAGGTACCAGCGGCCGTCGCGCTCGACGGCGGTGAGGCGCTGGGGTACGTCGACGGGGGCCGTGTCATAGCCCTTGATCCGGTACCGGAGCCGGGCCTCGACGGCGAGGCGCCGGGCCTCGCCGGTGGCAGGCGGGAGGTCGTGGGTGCGGGTGATCCGGTAGCCCCACTCGTCTATCGGCACGTCGGCCAGGTTCCGGAACACCTGCCGCTGGTGGGTGCGGAAACCGTCTGCCCGTGGGTCGGCGGCGGCGAGGAATCCGCCGGGGTTCCGCTCGGTGACGGCGGATGCTCGCCGGTCCAACACGCGTTGTACGGCTGCCCGGTCGCCACCGGCGGGCCCGCCGGTCCCGTCCCCGGCGTCGCACCCGGTCGCCAGCGCGACCAGCACCGCACCCACCAACGCCCACACCCTCGCCCAACCCACCACCCACCGATCGTACGGCGGGCGGCGGGGCACGGCGTGGCGGACGCCGTCGCCGCGGGCCCGGTCGGAGGCCTACCGGTCAGACCCTGGTCGCCATCGCGCCCGGGATCATGCCTACCGGGTCGTAGCGGACCCTCGCGCCCGGGTAGGGGGCGTGCACCACCTGGCCGTTGCCCACGTACATACCGACATGACTCGCGTCACCGCGGTAGGTGATCAGGTCGCCGGGCCGCGCAGCGGAGACCGGCACCACGCGCCCCGCGTACCGCTGCCCCTGGGACGTGCGCGGAATCGCCACCCCGGCCTGGGCGTACGCCCATTGCATCAGCCCCGAGCAGTCGAACCCGCCGGGACCGGCCATCCCCCACACGTACGGCCGCCCCACCGCCTGCCGGGCCGCTGCCACCGCCGCCGCGGCCCGGGCCGAGGACGGCCCCAGGCCGCTCCCGAGGAGATCCGCGAAGGCCTCGTCCCCGCGTCCGGCCGAGCGCGACGCCCGGTCGTACAGCCCTCGCTCCCCCGGCGCGAGCGCCCCCAACAGCCGCTGGGCGGCCGCCAGTCGGCGCTCGACGGCCTTCTTGTGGCGTGCCACTTCCGCCCGGCTGCGCTCCAGCTCGTCGAGCTTGTGCCCGGCCTCGTCACGCTGCTGCCGCAGCGAGCGCTGGGCGGCCTGGAGGGCCCGCAGCCGTACGGCCTGCTGGTGGCCGATGCGGCCGAGGGTGGCGGCCTTGTCGAGGTAGCCGTCGGGGTCCTCGGAGAGGAGGAGGGCCAGGGCGGGGTCGAGACCGCCGGAGCGGTACTGGGCGCCGGCGAGCCCGGCGAGCCCGTCCCGCATCCGGTTGACCCGGTCCTGCCCGCGCGCCACCCGGTCGCGGATCCGCTCGACCTGGCCGTGGAGCCGGTCGCGGCGCTCGTCCGCCGCGTTGTACTTCTCGGTGGCCCGCTCCGCCTGCTCGTAGAGCCGGTCCACCCTCGGCAGCACATCGGCGGGGGTGCCGCGCGGGTCCGCGCCCGCGGGGGTGGCTCCGCTGGACAGTGCCGCGGCGGCGGTCGCGGCCGCGGCGGACAGGACGGAGACCCGGGTCGTCCGGGCCGAACCGGACGACGGTGTGGGACGGCGATGGGACGCCACTGAGGACGCACTCCCTTCCGCTGGTGGCCCCGCCCGCCGGGGGCGGCGGATCAGGGACCGAGGACTAGCGGGCAGAGAGTAGCCGCGTGATCGCGGAGCGTCCAAAGCCGTTGCCGCGTACGGAAAGTGACGCCCCGCCGGAGACGCAGGTCACCGGCGGGGCGTGGGAGAAGCGAGGGTTCGGCGATTCCCCCGGATGGGCGGACCGGCGGGGGCCGGCGGACCCGTACGGGAGAGGTCAGACGCGGACGCCGAACTGGAACGGCATGTTGTTGATCGACTCGTACCGCACGGCGGCACCCGGCTTGGGCGCGTGCAGGATCTGGCCGTTGCCCGCGTACAGGCCGATGTGGTGCAGGTCGCTGTAGAAGAGCACCAGGTCGCCGGGCTTGAGGTCGCCCTGGCCGATCCGGGTGCCCGCGCCCGCCTGGGCCTGCGAGGTACGCGGCAGGGAGACACCGGCCTGCGAGTAGGCCCAGGAGGTGAGGCCCGAGCAGTCGAAGGAGCTCGGCCCGGTGGCGCCCCACACGTACGGGGAGCCGATCTTGTTCTGGGCGGCCTGGAGGGCGGCACCGGCGCGCTGCGAGACCGGCAGGGCACCGCCGAGGTCCACGCGGATGTTGGAGCGGTTGGCCCGCTCGGCCTCTTCGGCCTGGAGCGCGGCGCGCTCCTTGGCCGTCAGGGAGTTGAGGAGCGCCTGGGCCTTGGAGAGCTTGCCCTGGATCTCTTCCTTCTTGTCGCCGAGCGCCTTGCGGGTGTCGGCGAGCTCGTCGAGCTTGTCCGCGGCCTCCTGGCGCTGCTGGGCGAGCGAGCGCTGCTTGTCTGCGATCTTGTGGAGCGCGTCGGCCTGCTTGGCGCTCAACTGGTTGAGCGTGGACGCCTTGTCGAGGTAGGTGTCCGGGTCGGAGGAGAGGAGCAGCTGCATGGACGGGTCTATGCCGCCGCTGCGGTACTGCGCGGTGGCCATCGAACCCAGGCCGTTGCGCAGCTCGTTGAGCTCGCCCTGGCCGCGGGCCACCTGGTCCTGGAGCTTGTCGACCTCGTCCTCGAGCTTCTGCTGCTTCTCCTTGACGCCGTTGAACTTCTCGGTCGCCGCCTCGGCCTCTTCGTAGAGCGCGTCGACCTTCGCCTTGACCTCTTTCTTGGTCGGCTTCGGGTCGGCGTGCGCGGCCTGGGACGTGAGGGCGACGGCTGCGGCGGCGGTCGCGGTGAGCACGGTCACGCGAGTGCGGCTCGGCTGCTTGGGTCGACGGTGGGACGCCACGCGGGCGATCTCCTTCTTCCTCCAGCCGCCTGCCGGGTGAGTTGAGGGGTGAAGCATCCCCGGACTCGGCGGGACCTCCGCTGACATCCCCGGTGGATGATCAACCGCGCGAAGGTTCGAAGCCCGACCTTAGTGACCTTCTTGTGATCGGTTCAAATCCTGATGAGAAAAAAGTGTTTCGAGCGCGGATTCTTTACTCAGTTCACACGGGGTGTAATGAGCACCTGACGCAACGCTGATATCAATACGGGCAATGGCCCCATGAGTCACAGCCGAGCCAAAAGGGTTCAGGTGCGCGAAAGCCGCTTCAGCAGCAGGGCCGCGGCCACCGGCCGGGCGCCCGCGCGCGCGACGCCGTCGGCCACCTCGCGGTCGCTGGAGACCACGACGACCGGCCGCCCCGGCGGCTCGGCCCGTACGAGCCTGCGGATCAGCTCGTCGGCGGTCTGGCCGGGCTTGCTGAACAGGACGCGGACGCCGCGCGGCGGCGCGAGCAGGACGGGCGCGGCCAGTTCGGCCCCGTCGAAGACACAGGTCATCTCGGCGCCGGTCTGGGCCGCGAGCACCGCGAGCCCGCCCAGCAGCCGCAGCCGCTGCTTCTCCAACGGCATCGTCGGATAGCCGGTCTTGGTGACGTTGTAGCCGTCGACGACCAGGTGGGACTGGGGCAGCGCGAGGAGTTGGTCCAGCAGCGCCGGGTCGGTCTCCGACAGGGCCCGGCTGGCGATGTCCTTGGGGGTCATCCGCCCCGGCTCGACCGCCTCGACGGTGTCGGCGGGGTGCATCGAGGCGGGCGGCAGGGCGAGTTCGCGCCGCAGCCCCTGCGCCGCGTCCAGCACGGTGTCCAGCAGCAGCCGTACCCGCATGTCCTCGACGCTGCGCCCCTCGCGGGCGGCCCGGCGGCTGGCCTCCAGGGCCGTCTCGGTCTCCGCGAGCCGGGACTTGAGGCGGCGCGCCTCGGTGTCGGCGGTCGACTTCTCCGCCGCGGCGGCGGCCCGTACGGACTCCAGCTCGGCGGCGGCCTTGCGCAGCGCGGCCTCGCCCCGGCGCACATCGCTCTCGGCGCTGCGCAGCTTGCGTCGCAGCCGGTCGCCTTCCTTGCGGGCGGCGGCCAGGTCCGTGCGCATCTGCTCGGTCTCGCCGCGGGCGGCGGTGCGGGCCTCGGCCAGTTCCTCGCGCAGCCGCCGGAGTTCGCGCGCGGCGTCCTCCTCGGCGCGCTCGGCCTGGGCGCGCTCGGCCTCCTCGCCCGCGGCGGCGACCAGCTCGACCCAGCCGGCCGGGCGCAGCACGTACGCCGCCGCGGCCACGTCCAGCGGGTCGGCGGCGGCCGGCGGCGGGCCGGACTCCAGCGCCTCGGTCAGCTCGGGCTGCGCCTCGCGCAGCTTCTCGGCGATGCGCTGCCGGAAGAGGGTGTGGCTCTCCAGGGCGGCGGCCATCGCGTTGCCCGCGAACTTGGCCCTGCGGGTGGGGGTGAAGCGGGCGTACTGCCGCAGCTGGGTGGGGAGTTCGGCCATCGTCAGACCGCCGAAGGCGTCCGCGGTGAGCGCGACGACCCGCCGCCGCACGCCCTCGGGCAGGGGGCGGTCGAGCACCTCGGCCGCGCCGGTGGCCTCCTCGGCCTCTCCGCCGCCGCTTTCGCTACGCTCCACCACCGGTCTCCGTTCTCACGCCTTCGCGCCCGGACGGTCCACCAGCTCGATCTGGTCCACCGCGTTGCACCAGCGGCACCGAACCGATTCGATCGTCTCGCTGACGACCTCGCGCTCCTCAACCGCCGGCGCCCCCGCGAGGTCCAGGTGCACGTACTCCACGGCCTTGGTCGTGCGGGTCACGTCGAAGCGCGTGAGATTGCCGCACAGCGTGCAGCGCCAGCGGGTCGTGTCCGTCGGCTGGGGAACGCCCATGGTCCGTCCTCGGGTGTGGTCCTCGGTTACCGGTGCTTGCCCGTAACCCTACGGCCTGACGGGTACACGGCGCCGAGCACGGGCGGACGGGTTCGGTCCGGCGAGGCGCGATGGGCAGGTTGGTCCGGTTACGCCATGCTCTGGTCCCATGATCCGCACAGCGAGCGCCTCGCGCAGGGCCCGGGCGGCGGTGAGGGCGGCCGCCGGCGGGCCGCTCGTGACGTACGCGCTGATCGCCCTCTGCTCCCTGGTCTTCCTCGCGGGCCCCGCCTCCGGGCTCAACCCCTCCTACGGCACGGGCACCGAGCTGCTGGCCGCGCAGGCGGCGCACTTCGAGCGCTGGGGCGTGATCCCGAGCCGGCTGCTCGCCGGCTCGGCCGAGGCCCTGCTCACCCCGCTGACCGCGCTCTTCGTGCACGGCAGCTGGCTGCACCTGCTGGGGAACCTGCTGTTCCTCTTCGTCTTCGGGGGGATGGCGGAAGGACGCATGGGGCGCGTGGCGTACGCGCTGCTCTATCTCGCGACCGGCTACCTCGCCCTGGTCGCGTACGCGCTGGCACACCCCAACTCCGGCCAGACGCTGGTGGGCGCCTCCGGGGCGATCTCGGGGGTGCTGGGCGCGTTCCTGTGCCTGCTGCCGACGGCCAGGGTGACGAGCCTGTTCCCGTTCCTGTTCTTCCTGCCGCTGCGGTTCCCGGCCTGGATCGTGCTGGTCTTCTGGTTCGCCCTCCAGTGGCTGGCCGCGCGCACGGCCACCGTCCAGCCGGGAGTGGCGTATCTGGCCCACCTGGTGGGGTTCGCGCTCGGCTTCGCGGCCACCTGGGCGCGCTACCGGGGGCGCCGCGGCGCCCGGCGGCCGCGCGGGGCGGCTCCGGGTGGGAGGACTAGAGTGAGCAGCGCAGCCAGGGCGAGCGAGGGAGACAGCCAGCCGTGATCACCGCGATCGTGCTCATCAAGACCAGCGTGGACCGGATTCCCGAGATCGCCGAGACGATCGCCGCGCTGGAGAGCGTCAGCGAGGTCTACTCCGTCACCGGCACCTACGACCTGGTGGCCATGGTGCGCGTGGCCCGCCACGACGACCTGGCGGACGTCATCCCGGGCCGCATCAGCAAGATCCCGGGCGTGGAGGCCACCGACACCCACGTCGCGTTCCGCACGTACTCCCAGCACGACCTGGAGACGGCTTTCGCCATCGGCCTCGACGCGTAGGCGCCTGCCGCTGGGCACCCACGCCTGCCACCGGCACCCGCGACGAGGGCGCCCGGCCGTCACGGGCGGGACCGCCGCGTCCTGTTGGTGCCACCCGCCGGATCCCCCGGCTGCGGCGGATCCTCTTCGCGGCAGCGGCATTCCGCCCGCTCGCGACGGCGGGAACCCTGGTGACGTGGCCCGGATGGGAGCGCTCCCTCAGCTACCGCTGGGGCCACCCCCACCCAGGGGAGCCGAACCGGCAGCGACCCGGAATGCTAGACCGCCGCCGCCTCGCCGCGGTCCGGCACGCAGCGGCCGTCCTCCGTGCGGTAGTTCCAGCGCGCGCCGTCGCGGACGAGCTCCCGCACCGCCCCGAGGAACCGCTCCACGTGCTCGTCGGGTGTGCCCGCGCCGAAGCTGACGCGAATGGCGTTCAGGGCCCGGCCCTCGGCCGTGGAGACCCCCGCCTCGCCTCGCCCGCCCGGCGCCGCATCCGGCGCCCCGCACTCCCCTGGCTCCTCGGAGTGCCCGCCCAGCAGGGTCCGTACGAGCGGGTGCGCGCAGAACAGGCCGTCGCGCACCCCGATCCCGTACTCCGCCGAGAGCGCGGCCGCGAAGTGCGAGCTGTTCCAGCCCTCCACCACGAACGAGATGACGCCCACCCGCGGGGCGTCATCTCCGAACAGCGACAGCACCCTCACCTCGGGGACCTCCGCGAGCCCTTCCCGGACCCGGGTGACGAGCCGCTGCTCGCGCTCGACCAGCGTGCCGAACCCGGCCTCGGTGAGCGCCTTGCAGGCCGAGGCGATCGCGTAGACACCGATGACGTTCGGCGAACCGGCCTCGTGCCGGGCGGCCGTGGTGTGCCACTCCACGTCCACCCCGCCGTCCGCGCGCCGCGCGACCTTGCGGCTGGCGCCGCCGCCCGCGAGGTACGGCTCGGCGCCGGTCAGCCAGTCGGCGCGTCCGGCGAGGACGCCGGAGCCGAAGGGCGCGTACAGCTTGTGCCCGGAGAAGGCCACCCAGTCCACGTCCAACTCGGCGATGTCCACCGGGTGGTGGGGCGCCAGCTGGGCCGCGTCGAGCACGATCCGCGCCCCGTGCGCGCGCGCCGCGCCCGCCAACTCCCGTACGGGCCACAGCTCACCGGTGACGTTGGACGCTCCGGTCACGCACACCAGCGCGGGACCGTACGGCTCCCGCGCCGCGAGCGCGCGCTCCAGCGTCGCGACGGCCTCGCCCGGGGTGCGGGGCGCGTCGAGGCAGCTCACCTCGACGCCCTCGCGCCGCTGCCAGGGCAGCAGCGCGGCGTGGTGCTCGGTCTCGAACACGAACACCCGGGTGCCGGCGGGGAGTACGGACGCCAGCAGGTTGAGCGAGTCGGTCGTGGAGCGGGTGAAGACGACCTGGTCCTCCGCTCGGCAGCCGAGGAACTCGGCGACGGCGGCGCGGCTGCTCTCGAACAGGTCGGTGGACAGCTGCGAGAGGTATCCGGCCCCTCTGTGCACGCTCCCGTAGTACGGCGCGTACGCCGCCACGTCGTCCCACACCCGCCGCAACGCGGGCGCACTGGCCGCGTAGTCGAGCGCGGCGTACGCGACCTCGCCCCCGGTCACCAGCGGGACCAGGACGTCGCTGCCCAGGACGGGCAGCGGGGCGTCGGCCTCGGGCACCGCACAGGCAGGCTCCGCGGAGGCGGAGTCGACTGTGACGGACTCGACGGTGGTGGAGTCGACTGTGACGGGCCGGGCGGTGACGGGCTCGACAGCGGCGGGCTGGGTGGCGATGGCGTCAACAGGGCGCACGGGCATGGCGAATTCTCCCGGTGATTGGCGAAACGGCTTGGCGCACGCACGCCGCGCGGAGCCGCCGGCGTGCGGAGGAGACGTCTCGACGGACGGTCACCGGCGCCCGGGGCGGGCGGCCGTGCCGAACGGAGACTGCGGGAAACGGGCCGCGGGCCCTAGCGCATTCGCTGGCTCACTGAAGAGCTCCCTCGAGACCAGGATCCCTGGCGAGGGATCCGCGCTTGCCGCCGGCCTCTCTGCCTGCGACCTGGTCTTCACCCGGGGCACCCCGCCACGGACGGAGGGTTGCCGGACAGCGGGCCGGGGCCTGTGTCGCTGTCACTCATGACCTGCCACGAGTATGCCAGCCGATCACCGCCCCGCAACACGGTGTCCGCATCGCGGGACAGCGACCCCGGCCGCCGAACTCCCACCGGTTCGGCACGGACTCGCCACCGGATCGACCACCGGACGCCCTACCGGACTCCCCGCCGCTCCCTCCGCCGCCCCCTCCGTCGACCCTCCGGCCGACCTCAACGGCCGTACGGGCGCTAGCCGTTGCTCGCCCCGACCCAGCGCTCCAGCGTCCGCCGGGCCGCGCCCGAGTCGATCGACTCGGCGGCCTCCGCCATGCCCGCCGCGATCTGCTCGGTCAGCGGCGCGTCCGTCGGCCGCAGCGCGGCCAGCGCCGCCGCCGAGTTGAGGACCACCGCGTCCCGTACGGGCCCGGTCTCGCCCGCCAGCAGCCGGCGCGCGACATCCGCGTTGTACGAGGCGTCGGCGCCGCGCAGCGCCTCGACCGACACCAGGTCGATCCCCACGTCCCGCGGGTCGAAGGCCTCCCGCCGCACGGCCCCGTCCCGTACCACCCACACCTGCGAGGTGGCGGTGGTCGTCAGCTCGTCCAGGCCGTCGTCGCCGCGGAAGACGAGCGCGGAGGAGCCGCGCTCGGCCAGCACACCGGCCAGGATGGGCGCCATCCGGGCGTCGGCGACGCCGGTGGCCTGTGCGCGGACTCTGGCCGGATTGGTCAGCGGGCCGAGGAAGTTGAAGAAGGTGGCGATGCCGAGCTCGCGCCGGGTGGGCGCGGCGTGGCGCAGCGCGGGGTGGAACTTCACCGCGAAGCAGAAGGTGATCCCGGCCTCCGCGGCCACCTCGACGATCCGCTGGGGCGTGAGGTCGAGGTTGACGCCGAGCTTCTCCAGCACGTCGGAGGCGCCGCTCGCGGAGGAGGCCGCGCGGTTGCCGTGCTTGACGACCTTCGCGCCGGTTCCGGCGACGACGATCGCCGACATGGTCGAGATGTTGACCGTCTTGGCCCGGTCGCCGCCGGTGCCGACGATGTCCACGCTGGGCCCCGGCACCTCGATGGTGTTCGCGTGCGCGTACATGGTCCGTACGAGCCCGGCGACCTCCTCGACCGTCTCGCCCTTGGCGCGCAGCGCGACCGCGAACCCGGCGATCTGCGCGTCGGTGGCCTCCCCCGACATGATGCGGTCCATCGCCCACGCGGTGTCATCCCCACCCAGGTCCTCGCCGCGGAGCAGCTGCGACAGGACGTCGGGCCAGGTGCGGGCCGCCGCGCCACTCTCGCCACCGGCTGGGGTCACACGGGCCATGGTCCGCTCCTGGATCTCATGTGGACTGGGACAACCGCCGCCATCCGCGGCTCTGCGCCCAGCCTATCCGCGTGTCGCGGGCGCGCTGCCCGCGTGTCCGCACTCCGGAAAAGCCGAGGCCCCGGACCGCTCCCGAAGGGGCGGCCCAGGGCCTCGTGCGGCTCGGCTCAGCTCAGCGTCACGTCAGTGGTGCCCGTGGCCGCTGGTGATCTCCTCGTACTCCTGCGCGGTCGGCTTGGAGATCTGGTTCTCCTTGCCGTAGTAGCCGCGCGAGAACAGCGCCCGCACCTTCTCGGAGCGCTTGATCTTGCGCCGTACGCCGTTCTCGTCGACCTCGGGGCCGATCTCGTGCGGCTCGTACTGGTGGTGCTGGGTGAGGGTGTGCAGCTTCTCCCGCGACAGCGGCTCGTGCACCTCGATGAACTCACCGTGCGGCAGGCGCTTGATGATGCCGGTCTCCCGGCCGTGCAGCACCTTGTCGCGGTCGCGCCGCTGGAGGCCCATGCAGATCCGCTTCGTCACGATGAAGGTCAGCACCGGCACGACGAAGAAGCCGATCCGGCCGAACCAGGTGATCGCGTTGATCGACAGGTGGAAGTGCGTGGCCCAGATGTCGTTGCCGCCACCCACGAGCAGGATGAAGTACACGCTCAGCCAGGCCACACCGAAGGCGGTACGGGTCGGGGCGTTGCGCGGGCGGTCCAGGATGTGGTGCTCGCTCTTGTCCCCGGTGACCCAGGACTCGATGAACGGGTACACCGCGATCGCGGCCAGCACCAGCGGGAAGATCATCAGCGGGATGAACACGCCCAGCGCGAGCGTGTGCCCGGCGAAGTTGATCTCCCAGCCCGGCATCAGCCGGATCAGGCCCTCGGAGAAGCCCATGTACCAGTCGGGCTGGGCGCCGGTGGAGACCTGGTCGGGGCGGTAGGGGCCCAGCGCCCAGATCGGGTTGATCGACGCGATACCCGCGATCACCGCGATGAGGCCGAACACCAGGAAGAAGAAGCCACCCGCCTTGGCCATGTAGACCGGCAGCAGCGGCATGCCCACGACGTTCTTGTTGGTCTTCCCGGGCCCGGGGAACTGGGTGTGCTTGTGGTAGAAGACCAGGATCAGGTGCGCGACCAGCAGGCCCACCATCAGCCCCGGCAGCAGCAGCACGTGCACCGAGAAGAACCGCGGCACGAAGTCCGTACCCGGGAACTCCCCGCCGAAGAGGAAGAACGAGAGGTACGTGCCGACGATCGGCACGGAGAGGATCGCGCCCTCCATGAACCGCACGCCCGTACCCGACAGCAGGTCGTCCGGCAGCGAGTAGCCGGTGAAGCCGGTGAACATGCCGAGCACCAGCAGCAGGAAGCCGAACAGCCAGTTGACTTCGCGCGGCTTGCGGAAGGCGCCGGTGAAGAAGACGCGCATCATGTGCACGAACATGGCCGCGATGAAGATCAGCGCGCCCCAGTGGTGGATCTGCCGGATCAGCAGACCGCCGCGCACGTCGAAGCTGATGTCCAGCGTCGAGGCGTACGCCTCCGACATCCGCACACCCTGCAGCGGCACGTAACTGCCGTGGTAGACCACCTCGTTCATCGCGGGGTGGAAGAACAGCGTCAGGTACACACCCGTGAGGATGACGATGATGAAGCTGTAGAGCGCGACCTCGCCCAACATGAACGACCAGTGATCGGGAAAGATCTTCCGCATGTTGGCCTTGGCCAGGCCGTAGATGCCCAGCCGGCCGTCCGCCCAGTCGGCGATCCGCTCGCCGCGCGGCGCCTGACGCACCGCCGTGTTTTCCGTGCTCATCCGCGCTCCCAGAAGCTCGGGCCGACGGGCTCGTCGAAGTCGCCGAGCGCCTCGAGGTAGCCGTCCTTGTTCACGCCGATCCGCAGCTGCGGGAGCGCGTGACCGGCAGGACCGAAGATGACCCGCGCGCCGTCGGCGAGGTCGAAGGTGGACTGGTGGCACGGGCAGAGCACGTGGTGCGTCTGCTGCTCGTAAAGGCTCACCGGGCAACCCACGTGGGTGCAGATCTTCGAGTACGCGACGATGCCCTCGTGCGACCAGTCGAGCGTGCGCTTGTCCTTGATGTTGTCCGGCTGGATCCGGACGATCATCAGGGCCGCCTTCGCGATCTCCTTCTGGAAGTCGTGGCTGTCCTCCTCCAGGCCCTCGGGCGAGGCGAAGGTCAGCGAACCGACGACGACGTCCTCGGGGCGCAGCGGCTCATGGGTGTTCATGTTGACCAGCAGCTTGCCCTTGCGCCACAGCGTGTGCCGGAGCTTGGTCTCCGGCAGCGGGCCGAGGTCGCGCAGCAGCACCACGCCGGAGAGCGGCACCAGCGCGAGCGCGCCGAACATGGTGTTGCGGATCAGCTTGCGGCGGCCGAAGCCGGACTCCGCGGCGCCCTGCTTGAAGTCGGCCATGACCTTGGCCTTGACCTCGGGGGTGGCCGCGATCGGGTGCCGGTCGTCGGCGGTCTCCACGTCCGACATCAGGGTGCGGGCCCAGTGGACAGCACCCGCACCGATGCAGAACAGGGCGACGCCTAGGGTCACGCCCAGCGCGAAGTTGAGGCCGCTGATGTGGCCGATCGGGAAGATGTAGACGCTCTTGTCGACCGGGATGGCGACGTACGCGGCGATGAACGCCACCGTCGCCAGCATCGACAGCGTGAAGAGCAGCGCGACCGTGCGCTCGGACCGCTTGGCCGCCCGCTCGTCGATGTCCTGGACGCGGTGCTGGTGGGGCGGCAGCCCCGGGTCGGCGAAGGGGTCGCCCGCGGGGGCGGCTACCGCGCCGTGCTCGGCCGATGCCCGCTCGCTCGGCAGGTGTTCTTCGGACACGTCGTTGGGGGATCCAGTCTCACTCATGACTTCTTGGCCTTTGCGGTGTGCGCGGCGACCCAGATGGCGGCGGCGATCATCACGCCGAGGCCGAAGACCCAGCCGAAGAGGCCTTCGCTCACCGGGCCGAGGCCGCCCAGCTCGAAGCCGCCGGGGGACTCGGAGTCCTTGCTGTTGACCGTGTGCAGGTACGCGATGATGTCCCGCTTGTCCTCCTCCGGCATGGTGCTGTCCGGGAAGGAGGGCATCTGCTGCGGGCCGGTCTGCATGGCCTCGTAGATGTGCTTGGGCTCGACGTCGTCGAGTTCCGGGGCGTACTTGCCGCCGGTCAGGGCACCGCCCTTGCCGGTGAAGTTGTGGCACTGCGCGCAGTTGGTGCGGAAGAGCTCTCCGCCGTTCGCGATGTCGGCGCCCGCCGGGTCGTACTGCTCCTTCTTGGGAGTGATCGGGCCAGCGCCGAGCGAGGCGACGTACGCCGCGAGCTGGTCGATCTCGGTCTGCGTGTAGACCTTCGGCTTCTTCGGCACCTGGGCGCCGGGCTGCTGGGCGGGCATCCGGCCGGTGCCGACCTGGAAGTCGACGGCCGCGGAGCCGACGCCGACCAGGCTCGGGCCGTCGGAGGTCCCCTGACCGCCGGTGCCGTGGCAGCTGGCACAGCCGACGGCGTAGAGCTTCTTGCCCTCCTCGATGGCGAGGGACTGGGCGGAGTCTTGCGCCTGCGCCTTGTCCGCGGGCGCGAACGCTGCGTACAGCCCCCCGGTGACCGCCAGCGCGAAGAGTAGGACGACGAGCGCCGCCAGCGGATGGCGCCGTCGTGCGGAGAGCTTTTTCACGGATTACCCCGGTGTCAGGATCTTCTGCGTCGATGCTTCTGGAATGTGCGGGTACGGGCCCGACTACTTGATCATGTAGATCGTGGCGAAGAGGCCGATCCAGACGACATCGACGAAGTGCCAGTAGTAGGACACGACAATGGCCGCCGTGGCCTGTTCGTGGGTGAACCTCCTGGCCGCGTACGTCCGGCCCAGGACGAGCAGGAAGGCGATCAGACCACCTGTCACGTGCAGTCCGTGGAAGCCGGTGGTCAGGTAGAACACCGAGCCGTACGGGTCGGAGGAGAGCGAGAGGCCCTCGTGCTTGACCAGCTCGGTGTACTCGAAGATCTGGCCGCCGATGAAGACCGCGCCCATCATGAACGTGATCACGAACCACATGCGGAGCTTCTTCACATCGCCGCGCTCGGCGGCGAACACACCGAGCTGGCAGGTGAGGGAGGAGAGCACCAGGATCGTGGTGTTCGTGGCCGAGAACGGGAAGTTGAGGCTCTCGGCCATCTCCTTCCAGTGCGCGGCCCCGGTCACCGATCGAAGGGTGAAGTACATCGCGAAGAGGGCCGCGAAGAACATCAGCTCGGAACTCAGCCAGATGATGGTTCCGACGCTGGTGAGGTTCGGTCGATTGACCGACGGGTGCGCGTGCCCGGTTTCTACTGTCGTTGCTGTCGCCACGACCGACATTATGTCGGTCGCTTATCCCGCCCTCACTCCGGGGGGTGCCGTTCGGTGTGTCAGCGCTTCCGACCCCTCCACCACGGCCCCTTTCCCGGAGTAGCATCCGCCCCAACGATCCGAACCCAACGACGCGGAGGAACGATGCGGCCGACCGCCACGGTGCTGGTCTACAGCGACGACGCCAACACCCGGGAGCAGGTACGGCTCGCGACGGGGCGGCGCCCGGCGCCGGGCCTTCCCACCGTCGAGTTCATCGAGTGCGCGACCCAGCAGGCCGTGCTGGACGCCATGGAGGCGGGCGGCGTTGACGTCTGCGTCCTGGACGGCGAGGCGGTGCCCTCGGGCGGGATGGGCCTGTGCCGGCAGCTCAAGGACGAGATCTTCCGCTGCCCGCCCGTACTGCTGCTGATCGGGCGTCCGCAGGACGCGTGGCTGGCGACCTGGAGCCGGGCGGACGCGGCGGTGACCCACCCGGTGGACCCGGTGGAGTTCGCCGACGCGCTGGCGGGGCTGCTGCGCTCCCGCCTGTCCGTCGAGGCATGACGGCCCGCCGCGCACCTCTGCAACTCCCGCGTTCCGCCCGGCTGTTCGGGCCCGTTGTCGGACCACCGGGCGGAGGCGCGGGCCGGACCACCGGCCGAGCCGTGCCGGAGTCGGACCGGAGATCAGACCACTGGGCGGAGCCGGGCCGACTGGGGTGAACCGCCGCCCGGCAGGCTCCCGGCGAGCATGACGGCGCTGCCCTCCTGCCACTTCGCCCAGTCGACGTTCCAGTCGCCGAAGCCGTTGTCGAAGGCCGTCATCATGTCGCCGGTGCTGTTCCGTACGACGACGATGTCGCCGAGTTTCACCGTATCGAAGAACCATTTGGCGTTCTCGGTGCTCATGCCCGTGCAGCCGTGGCTGACGTTGGCCGCGCCCTGCGAGCCGGCCGACCAGGGCGCCGCGTGCACGTACTCGCCGCTCCAGGTGACCCGGGTGGCCCAGTAGACGTCCAGGTCGTACGACTCCGAACTGCCCTCCGCGATGCCGACCGTCTCGCCGTTCATCCGTACGTAGGGTTCCTTGGCGAGGACGACCTTGACCCCGTTGCGGGTGTCGAAGCCGGGCTTTCCGGTGGTCACCGGGATGGTGCGGATGACCTTGCCGTTGCGCTTGACGGTCATCGTGTGGGCGCCGGCGTCGGTGACGGCCTCCAGCCGGTCGCCGATGCGCAGCTTGAGGGCCTTGGCCGGGCCGCCGTAGAGGTTCTTGCCGACCTTGATGCCGTCGAGGGTGGAGCGCACCTGGACGGTGGAGTTGGCGGGCCAGTACTCCTGCGGCCGGTAGTGCAGGGTCTTGCTGTCCACCCAGTGCCAGGCCCCCTCCACGCTGGGCCTGGAGTCCACGTGCAGGGCGCGTTCGACGGTGGCACGGCCCTCGGCGGTCTTGACCGCGTGGCTCAGCTGGGCGGTGACGGGCTGGCCGACGCCGTAGGTGCCGCTGTCCGGGCCGAGGGTGACGCGCAGCGACTTGTCGGCGGGCTTGGTGTCGAAGTCGGCGGTACGCCGGCCGGGGGCGCCGTCCTCGTCCTCCGTGGAGACCCTGACGGTGTAGTGCGCGCCGGCGGCCAGCGGGGAGGTGGAGCGCCAGCGGGAGCCGTCGGCGGTGAGTTCGCCGCGGAGGTAGCGCCCGGAGGCGTCGGTCGCGGTCACGTCCGTTATCCGGCTGTCGCCGCTCTTGGCGGAGATCTCGAGCGGCTTCTCGGGGTCTATTCGACCGCCCTCGTCCTCGTTGAACGATATTTCGTCCGAGGCGTCGTACGGCGTCGCCGACAGCGGGTGGCTGTCGGTGCAGGCGCTCGCGAAGAGCGCCAGCGGGGCTATCAGCAGAGCGCAGCTCGCTGCCGTCCGGATTCGAGGCTTGTGACTCATGCTCACAAGGTAGGAAATATGCCGCTTGTCGGCGCGTCTTGCGCGTACAAACGGGTCGGGCCCGGCAACCTGAAGGGTTGCCGGGCCCGAGGCCGTGCCGTGCGGGAGAGCTACTGGTTCTGGTTCTCGCCGCGGTAGTACTCGAAGACCCAGCCGAACAGGCCCACCATGATGACCGGCAGCGAGAAGTACAGCAGCCACCAGCCGAAGACGACGCCCAGGAAGGCCAGGGCGCCACCCAGGGCCAGGGAGAGCGGCTGCCAGCTGTGCGGGGAGAAGAAGCCCAGGTCGCCGGCGTCGTCGGCGACGTCCGCCTCCTTGTTGTCCTGCGCCCCGGTGTCCACCCGGCGGGCGGTGAAGGCGAGGTAGTAGCCGATCATGATCGACAGGCCGAAGGAGAGGAACAGCGCCGTGGTGCCGACCGGCTCCTTGGACCACACGCCGTACACGATGGCCATGGCCAGGATGAAGACGGCCAGCCAGATGAACATGCGTCCCTGGATCTTCACTTGCCGGCCTCCTTGCCCTGGCCTTCCTGGGCGTCGTCTTCGGCTGGTGGCTGCTGTACTTCTCGCTGCCGGTCATCATGGTGGGCCTGTTCGGCTGGGTCTTCGAGTACTACCGCGGCGAGAACCAGAACCAGTAGCTCTCCCGCACGGCACGGCCT
>NZ_LIQY01000110.1 GCF_001418495.1 Streptomyces pathocidini
GTCCGCGGGGCGCAGCCGGGAGGCGCGCCAGCCGCCGAAGGCGCCCGCGATCAGGCCGCCCGCGATGGCGAGGGCCACCGCGATGCCGATGGTGGTGGGGGAGACCGGCGCGTTCAGCGCGATGTCGAGCGTCTTGCCGGCTCCCTCGGGGCCCTTGCCGCCCCCCGGGCCGCCGAAGGTCCTGACCATGCCGCCCATACCGCCGCCTCCGCCGAGGCCGGGGCCCAGTTCCGCGGTGAGCGTCGGGCTCACGGCGGTCACCAGGTAGGCGCCGCCGAGTCCGAGCGCGATACCGAGGGCGCCGCCGATCAGGCCGTTGACCAGTGCCTCGCCGACGACCTGGCGGGTGACCCGGCCGCTCTTCCAGCCCAGGGCCTTGAGCGTGCCGAACTCCCGCACGCGCCGGCTCACCGCCGAGGAGGTCAGCAGCCCGGCCACCAGGAAGGCCGCGACGAGCACCACGACGGACAGCCACTTGCCGACCGTGCTCGCCAGGTCGGAGGCCGTGGACAGCGAGCCGGAGACGGTGGCGGCCAGGTCCTCGGAGGTGGTGACGGTGGTGTCCGGAACGTTCTTCTGGATGGCCGACTTGACGGCGCCGATCTGCTGGGAGTCGGCCGCCTTCACATAGACGGTGGTGATCTTGTCCTTGGAGTCGGAGAGGGTCTGCGCCTGCTTCAGCGGGATGTAGACGTTGGCCGAGGCCTGGCCGCTGTCGGCGGTCGCGATGCCCACGACCTCGAACTTCTCGTCCTTGATCTCGACACTGTCACCGACCTTCAGGTCCGCCTTCTTGGCGTACGCGCTGTCGACCACGGCGACTCGGGCATCGGTCTCGCCGGTCTTGAAGGTACGGCCGTCGGTGATGGTGGAGGAGGTGAGCGGGCCGAGCTCGGGCTGGGTCACGTCGGTGCCGTAGATGGTGAAGGAGTCGACCTCGAAGTCGGCGCCACCACCGCGTACTTCACCTTCTCCGGGCGGCCCCATCTGCAGCCCCTTGCGCTGCGTGTGGATCTCGCCGGGCTTGAAGTCGCCGCTGACCTTGACGTTGATCAGGCTCAGGCCGCCGACCGCGTCCGCGACGCCGTCCTGCTGGGCGACGTCGTCGACGGTGGAGTCGGCGAGCGTCTCGAAGCCCTGGACCATGAGCCGGTCGCTGCTCTGCTCGTCCTCCTCGCCCTTGGCCTCGAACCTGAACCGCGGCTTGGCGGGCTGCGCGCCCTCCTCGGGCTTCTCCTGCGCCTTGGTGACGGTCATGTCCGTCCCGAGGCCGTAGAGCGATTCGAGGACCTTGCCCTGGGCCTGTTTCATGCCGGAGGAGACCGAGGTGACCACGATGACCAGCGCGATACCGAGGGCGAGCCCCGAAGCGACGACCAGCGCCGCCTTTCTGCGGCGGCGCAACTCGCGCCGGAGGTAGATGAAGAACATGCGGCGACGGTAGGAACGCGCCGTGAGGGAGGGTTAAGGCGGAGATGAGAGGCCGCTGAGAAAGGGTCGGGCGGCGCGGAAACCGTAAAAGTTGGGCGGCGCGGGAAGCCGTAGAAAGCGCCGTGCGGCGGCCGGTTGCCGTTGGCAGCCGACCGCCGCACGGCGGTGTCGTCGGGGTACGGGAGAGGGTCAGGCGATCGCGCTCCCGGCGACCCACTCGTTCCACGGCATGTTCCAGCCGTTGAGCCCGTTGTCGGGGGTGATGGTCTTGTCCGGGGAGTTCTTGACGATGACGACGTCGCCGGTGAGCGAGTTGTCGTAGAACCAGGAGCCGTCGGTCTCCGGGTCGTCGGCGCCCTTGACGTCGGCCAGGCCCACGCAGCCGTGGCTGGTGTTGGCCTCGCCGAAGATGCCCTTGCCCCAGTAGTTGCCGTGGATGAACGTGCCGGAGCGGGACAGCCGCATCGCGTGCGGCACGTCCTTGATGTCGTACTCGCCCTTGAAGCCGACCGAGTCGCCGTTCATCCGGGTCTCCTTGAACTTCTCGGAGATCACCATCTGGCCGTTGTAGGTCGGGTTCTCGTTGCTGCCCGCGGAGATCGGGATCTTCTTGACCTCCTGGCCGTCGCGGACGACGGTCATCTCCTTGGTCTCGACGTCGACCGTGCTGACCTGGCTGCGGCCGACCTTGAAGGTGACGGTCTTCTCCTGGATGCCCTGGACGCCCGGGGCGCCCTCGACGCCGTCGAGGTCGAGCTTGAGGGTGACCGTGGAGCCGGCCTGCCAGTAGTCCTCAGGGCGGAAGTCGAGGCGGTTGTCGTTGAACCAGTGGCCCACGACCTTCTGCCCGCTGCTGGAGGCGACCTGGACGCCGCGCTGGACGTCCGCCTTGTTGGTGATGCCCTTGTCGAAGTTGATCGACACGGGCATGCCGACGCCGACGGTCGTGTCGGCCTCGGGCGTGAAGTTCCCGATGAAGCTGTTGTCCGGGGAGACGGTGGTGAGCTTGGAGTGCTCCTTGGCCTCCAGGCCCTTCGCGTCCTTCGCCTCGGCCGAGATCTTGTACGTGGTGGAGCGCTCCAGCTGACCGTCCGGCTCCCACAGGGAACCGTCGGCGGAGATCGTGCCGGGCACCTCGTCACCGGTGGCGACGGCGGTCATGGTCACCTTGGTGAGCTTGCCGTCCTGCACCTGGACCTTGACGTCGCTGTTGACGCCGGCGTTGTCGGCGCCGTTCTTGGGCGTGATCGTTATTCGGGCGGCCGACGCCTCTTCGGCGGCCTGTCGGTCCACCTGGGCCTGGGCCTCCGCCTTCGTGCCGCTGCCGCCGCTCGCCCCGCCCGCATCGCTGCTGCACGCCGTGAGTGTTACGGCGCTGCCGAGCAGTACGGCCGCCACCGTCAGGCTGCGGCGCTTACCGTCCGTCATCACACGCTTCTCCATTGCTACTGATTACCCCTGGAAACCCCGAGTCCGGGCCGCGGATACACGTGTCCGGTCACTGTGAAGAACACGTATTCCTGAGGCACGGTTCCCGTACGGCCCGAATTGTGGGGAACGCCACGTTCGGCGCGGAAAGGCCCCGAGGTCGCCGCAAAAGCGCGTCCCGGGGCCTTTGGCCGGATGTCCTCTGGGTGCGTATCAAGGCCTCCCGGCGGCACCTTTCCCGCGCGGGCGCTCCTCATCCTCACGGATAAAGCCGGATCCGTCGAGGTCGCGAAGGTCCCGCCCTTCCGGGCCCTCCTCCTCTTCCCCGTCCGCGGCCCCGTCGCCGTCCCCCTCCTCCTCGTCGTCTTCGTCGTAGTCGTCGTCGAGGTCGAGGGACCACTCGTCCGAGGACGGGTCGTAGTCGATCTCCTCGCTGGTCCAGGAGGCCTGGGTGAGCTCCGTCCCGGGCACCCCGCCGATCAGGTCGAACGGGTCGACCAGGTACGCGAGCGCCTCCGCCTCGTCCTCCTGTACCGAGGCCTTGGCGTGGCCGCGCTCGTCGTCGGGCATGGACTCATCGGCGTCGATGTGGTCGAGGGCGGCCCCGGTGAGCTCGCCGGAGTCGGTTACCTCCAGGACGAGTTCCACTCGAAGCCGTACGAAACGGGCTGTCTCAGCAGTGGTCATGCGCGGAGCGTAAGGGGCCCGGGAGCCCGGACTTTCCCGCGACCCGCAGCAGTTACTAACATCAGCCCGGACGGCCAAGTCTCTAGTACCACAAGGGGGTCCGTACGTGTCCGCACGCCGCCCGCTGTTGACCGCCACCGCCGCGGGGGCGACGCTCTTCGCGCTGTGGTTCGTGCCGTCGGCGAACGCGACGGTCGAGGACGGGAAGACGGCGCGAGCCTCACAGGCGGCCGCGCAGGCACCATCGGCCGCACGGGCATCGTCGGGCGCGCGGGCCGGGAGCGAAGAGCTGTCGCTGGCGGACACCGGCGGCGTGGACACCACCCCGTATCTGTACGGCGGCACGGCCTTTCTGGTCCTCGGCACGGCCCTCGTCGGCTTCGCGGTGCACCGCACGCGTACGAGTGCGGGCTGAGCAGCACACGCGTCCGCGTACGGGCCGGCGGGAGCGGTTGAACGGGGACGGTCGAACGGGACCGGCCGATTCGGGGCGGCCGGGAGGGAACCTCGCTCGCTTCCGCGGTGTATTAAAGGCATGAAGCAGAAACGCGCCCCGCGAATCCAACT
>NZ_LIQY01000111.1 GCF_001418495.1 Streptomyces pathocidini
TCCTCCTCGCCCCGCGGGGCCCGGCGGGCGAGCACCTCGATCGCGGAACGCTCCAGGACACGGCGCGGACGCGGGGCGTACGAGAAGACCCGGAACCACTCGATCCGGTCTCCGTTGTAGCGCGCGACCCCGTACACCCAGCCCTTGCCGCTGGGGTCCTCCTCGTCCACCGGCACGTTCCAGCGCAGGCTGCAGTCGAACGTGCCGCCGGACCGCTGGATGAGCCTGCGACGCAGACCGAAGACGAACAGTCCCAGCAGCACCAGCGCGATGACCACGCCGCACAGGAGCAGTGCGAGGAACAATTCCCGCCGACCTCCTCGCTTGGGGGCACCTCCCAGCGGTAGCTGGGGGAATACCGAACCAGTATGACCCCTTGATCTGCTTCAGCCGCGGACCGCCCTGAGGAGTCAGTGCGGTCCGCGGCTGATCGATGCGGTGGTGTTCGCCGTACGGCTAGCGGGAACCCGCCGCCGCGACGAGACGGACCTCGGCGCGCCGCTCGGCGGCGGCGTCGGTGTCGGCCTTCGCCCGCTCCAGCGCCCGCTCCGCACGGGCGATGTCGATCTCGTCCGCCAGCTCCGCGATCTCGGCGAGCAACGAGAGCTTGTTGTCGGCGAAGGAGATGAATCCGCCGTGCACGGCGGCGACGACGGTGCCGCCGTCGCTCGTACGGATGGTGATCGGGCCGGACTCCAGCACACCGAGCAGCGGCTGGTGGCCGGGCATGACGCCGATGTCACCCGATGTGGTGCGCGCGACGACCAGGGTGGCCTCGCCGGACCAGACACTGCGGTCCGCGGCGACCAGCTCGACGTGCAGCTCAGCAGCCAACGTGGCTCCTCGGGTCTCCACCTGCCGTGGCAGGTGTCCAGATTGAAGACTGGGGTGTCCAGGATAACGGGCGTGCGGTCAGGGGCGGGACGGGGCCCGCCCCTGACCGTCGAGCACGGGGCTCGGGAGCGCGAGGCTCAGGAGACGCCCAGCTCCTTGGCGTTCTTCTTCAGGTCCTCGAGCCCACCGCACATGAAGAAGGCCTGCTCGGGGAAGTGATCGTACTCGCCGTCGGCGATCGCGTTGAACGCGGTGATCGACTCGTCGAGGGACACGTCCGAACCGTCCACGCCGGTGAACTGCTTCGCCGCGTGGGTGTTCTGCGACAGGAACCGCTCGATACGACGGGCGCGGTGGACGACCAGCTTGTCCTCCTCGCCCAGCTCGTCGATGCCGAGGATCGCGATGATGTCCTGGAGGTCCTTGTACTTCTGCAGGATCCCCTTGACGCGCGAGGCGCACTCGTAGTGCTCCGCCGTGATGTAGCGCGGGTCCAGGATGCGGGACGTCGAGTCCAGCGGGTCCACCGCCGGGTAGATGCCCTTCTCCGAGATCGGCCGGGAGAGCACCGTCGTCGCGTCGAGGTGCGCGAAGGTGGTCGCCGGGGCCGGGTCGGTCAGGTCGTCCGCCGGCACGTAGATCGCCTGCATCGAGGTGATCGAGTGGCCGCGCGTCGAGGTGATGCGCTCCTGCAGGAGGCCCATCTCGTCCGCCAGGTTCGGCTGGTAGCCCACCGCGGAGGGCATGCGGCCGAGCAGGGTGGAGACCTCGGAACCGGCCTGGGTGAAGCGGAAGATGTTGTCGATGAAGAACAGCACGTCCTGCTTCTGCACATCGCGGAAGTACTCCGCCATGGTCAGACCGGCCAGGGCCACGCGCAGACGGGTGCCCGGGGGCTCGTCCATCTGACCGAAGACCAGGGCGGTCTTGTCGAGGACGCCGGACTCCTCCATCTCCTGGATGAGGTCGTTGCCCTCACGCGTACGCTCGCCGACGCCCGCGAAGACGGAGACGCCCTCGTGGAGGTTGGCGACACGCATGATCATTTCCTGGATGAGGACCGTCTTGCCGACGCCCGCACCACCGAACAGACCGATCTTGCCGCCCTTGACGTACGGGGTCAGCAGGTCGACGACCTTCAGGCCGGTCTCGAACATCTCGGTCTTGGACTCGAGCTGGTCGAAGGAGGGGGCCGTGCGGTGGATCGCCCAGCGCTCGGCCTCCTTGCCGTTCTCCTCGGGGACGTTCAGCACCTCACCGAGGGTGTTGAACACCTTGCCCTTGGTGAAGTCGCCGACCGGGACGGTGATGCCGTCGCCGGTGTTGGTCACCGGGGACTGGCGGACCAAGCCGTCGGTGGGCTGCATGGAGATGGCGCGGACCAGGCCCTCGCCGAGGTGCTGGGCGACCTCGAGGGTGAGGGTCTTCCGCTTGCCGGCCTCGGTCGGGTCGTCGACCTCGACGGTCAGCGCGTTGTAGATGTCCGGCATCGCGTCGACGGGGAACTCCACGTCGACGACGGGGCCGATGACCCGCGCGACGCGGCCCGCCGCCGTGGCCGTCTCAACAGTGGTGGTCATAGTGTTCAGTCACTCCCCGCGGTCGCGTCGGCCAGTGCGCTCGCGCCACCGACGATCTCGCTGATTTCCTGGGTGATTTCGGCCTGGCGGGCCGCGTTGGCAAGCCGCGTGAGCGACTTGATGAGCTCCTCGGCGTTGTCGGTCGCCGACTTCATCGCACGGCGCGTGGCGGCGTGCTTCGAAGCAGCCGACTGCAGCAGGGCGTTGTAGATCCGGCTCTCGACGTACCGGGGCAGTAGGGCGTCGAGGACGTCCTCTGCCGACGGCTCGAAGTCGAACAGCGGAAGGATCTCCTGCTTGCCCTCCGCCTCCTCGGCCGTGTCCGCGAGGCTGAGCGGCAGCAGCCGGTCGTCGATCGGGGTCTGCGTCATCATCGACACGAACTCGGTGAAGACGATGTGCAGCTCGTCGACCCCGCCCTCGGCCGTCTCCTGGGTGACGGCCTCGATCAGCGGCTCGGCGACCGCCTTGGCGTTCCCGTACGTCGGGGAGTCGGTGAACCCGGTCCACGACTTGGTGACCTTCCGCTCGCGGAAGGCGTAGTACGCGACGCCCTTGCGGCCGACGATGTAGGTGTCGACCTCCTTGCCCTCGGCCTTCAGCCGCTCGATGAGCCGCTCGCTGGCCTTGATGGCGTTGGAGTTGTAGCCGCCGGCCAGGCCGCGGTCGCTCGTGATGAGCAGGACCGCGGCGCGGGCCGGGCTGTCCACCTCGGTGGTCAGCGGGTGCTTGGTCGTCGAACCGGTCGCCACCGCCTTGACCGCGCGGGTCAGCTCACTCGCGTACGGCGTCGAGGCGGCAACCTGGCGCTGCGCCTTGACGATCCGCGACGCGGCGATCATCTCCATCGCCTTGGTGATCTTCTTGGTGGCGGTGACGGACTTGATGCGGCGCTTGTAGACCCGAAGCTGGGCGCCCATGCTCAGTCCTCACCCAGCAGCTTGCCGTCCGAGGTCTCGAACTGCTGCTTGAAGGAGGTGATGGCGTCGGCGACGGCCTGCAGGGTGTCGTCCGACATCTTGCCGCCCTCGCGGATCGAGGTCATCAGCCCCTTGTGCTCGCGGTGCAGGTAGTCCAGCAGCTCGCGCTCGAAGCGGCGGATGTCCGCGACCGGCACGTCGTCCATCTTGCCGGTGGTGCCGGCCCAGATGGAGACGACCTGGTCCTCGGTGGAGTACGGCGCGTACTGGCCCTGCTTGAGCAGCTCGACCATGCGCTTGCCGCGCTCCAGGGAGGCCTTGGAGGCCGCGTCCAGGTCGGAGCCGAAGGCGGCGAACGCCTCAAGCTCGCGGTACTGGGCGAGGTCCACGCGGAGCCGGCCGGAGACCTGCTTCATGGCCTTGTGCTGGGCCGAGCCACCGACACGGGAGACCGAGATACCGACGTTCAGGGCCGGGCGCTGGCCGGCGTTGAACAGGTCGGACTCCAGGAAGCACTGGCCGTCGGTGATGGAGATGACGTTGGTCGGAATGAACGCCGACACGTCGTTGGCCTTGGTCTCGACGATCGGCAGACCGGTCATCGAGCCCTTGCCCATCTCGTCGGAGAGCTTGGCGCAGCGCTCCAGGAGGCGGGAGTGCAGGTAGAAGACGTCACCCGGGTAGGCCTCACGGCCCGGCGGGCGGCGCAGCAGCAGGGAGACGGCGCGGTAGGCGTCGGCCTGCTTGGACAGGTCGTCGAAGACGATCAGGACGTGCTTGCCCTGGTACATCCAGTGCTGGCCGATGGCCGAACCGGTGTACGGGGCGAGGTACTTGAAGCCGGCCGGGTCGGACGCCGGGGCGGCGACGATCGTCGTGTACTCCAGGGCACCGGCCTCCTCCAGCGCGCCGCGCACGGACGCGATGGTGGAGCCCTTCTGGCCGATGGCGACATAGATACAGCGGACCTGCTTGTCCGGGTCGCCGGAACGCCAGTTGTCGCGCTGGTTGATGATCGTGTCGACGGCCAGGGCGGTCTTGCCGGTCTGGCGGTCGCCGATGATCAGCTGCCGCTGGCCGCGGCCGATCGGGGTCATCGCGTCGACGGCCTTGAGGCCGGTCTCCATCGGCTCGTGCACCGACTTACGCGCCATGACGCCGGGGGCCTGCAGCTCGAGGGCGCGCCGGGACTCGGTGTCGATCTCGCCGAGGCCGTCAATCGGGTTGCCCAGCGGGTCGACGACGCGACCCAGGTAGCCCTCGCCGACCGCTACGGACAGCACCTCACCGGTGCGCTGCACCGGCTGGCCTTCCTCGATGCCGCTGAACTCGCCGAGGACGATCGCACCGATCTCGCGCTCCTCGAGGTTGAGGGCGAGACCGAGGGTGCCGTCCTCGAACTTCAGCAGCTCGTTCGCCATGGCCGAGGGCAGTCCCTCGACCTTCGCGATGCCGTCGCCGGCAACGCTGACCGTACCGACCTCCTCGCGCGAGGCCGCGTCCGGCTTGTACGCCTGGACGAACGTCTCCAGTGCGTCCCGGATCTCCTCCGGCCGGATCGTGAGCTCCGCCATCTGGGTTCCCTGCTCTCCTTGTTGGGCCCGAATTTTCCAGGGGTCTGGGGGTGGACCCCAGAAAGACTCTGCCAACGGCCCAACTCGGGCCGCCTACCTGCTTGTTGAGTTGGTGGCTGGTCAGCCGGCCATCCGCCGGGACACCTCTTCGAGGCGGTCCGCGATGGTGCCGTTGATGACCTCGTCGCCGACGCGGACCTGGATCCCGCCGAGGACCTCGGGGTCCACGTCGAGGTTCAGGTGCATCTGCCGGCCGTAGATCCGGGCCAGCACCGCGCCGAGGCGCTGCCGCTGCCCGTCGCCGAGCGGTACGGCCGAGGTGACGACCGCGACCATCCGGTCCCGGCGCCCCGCGGCCAGCTTGGACAGGGCATCGAGCCCTCCCTCAAGGCTACGGCCACGCGGACGCGTCACCAGGCGCGTCACCAGCCGCTCGGTGACGGGGTTCGCCCTGCCGCCCAGCAGGCTGTGCAGCAACCCGGCCTTGGCGGACGCCGTGGCCGAGCGGTCGGTCAGTGCGGCCCGCAGCTCGGTGGAGGAGGAGACGATCCGGCCGAAGCGGAAGAGCTCGTCCTCCACGTCGTCCAGCGCGCCCGCCCGCTGAGCCGCGACGAGGTCGGCGCTGCTCGCCAGCTCCTCGGCCGCGTCCACCAGGTCGCGCGACCGCGACCAGCGGGACCGGACCATGCCGGACACCAGGTCGACGGTCTCGCCGCCGACCTGTCCGCCCAGCAGGCGCCCGGCCAGCTCGGCCTTGGCCTCGCCGGCCTGCGCCGGGTCGGTGAGGACCCGACGCAGCGACACCTCGCGGTCGAGCAGCCCCGTGACGGCGGCCAGCTCCTCGGCGAGCTTCGCCGCGTCCACGGACGTGTTGTCCGTCAGCGCGTCGAGGCGCTCGCGCGCGGAGGCCAGTGCCTCGCGGCTCGCTCCGTTCATCGGGCGGCCTCGGCCTTCTCCTCGAGCTCGTCGAGGAACCGGTCGATGGTGCGGCTCTGCCGGGCGTGGTCCTCAAGGGACTCGCCGACGAGCTTGCCCGCCAGGTCGGTGGCAAGCTTGCCCACGTCCTGGCGCAGCGAAGCCGCGGCCTGCTTGCGGTCGGCCTCGATCTGGGCGTGGCCGGCAGCGATGATCTCCTCACGCTGCCGCTGGCCTTCCGCGCGCATCTCGGCGATGAGCGCGGCGCCCTGCTCCTGCGCCTCCTGGCGCAGGCGAGCGGCCTCGTGCCGGGCTTCGGCGAGCTGAGCCTTGTACTGCTCGAGCACGTCCTGGGCCTCGGTCTGCGCCGCCTCGGCCTTCTCGATCCCGCCCTCGATCGCCTCACGGCGCTCGTCCAGAACCTTGTTGATGTTCGGGAGGAGCTTCTTCCAGAGGAAGAAGAACACGATGGCGAAGGCGATGGTGCCGACGAGCAGCTCGGGACCCGGCGGGACGAGCGGGTTCTGCTCCTCCTCGGCCGCCAGCTGTACCAGGTTGGCGATCACGTCAGTGCCTTTCGTCAAAACGCGTCAGTAAGAGGGTGGATCACTTACCGAACACGAACGGCATAACGATGCCGATCAGGGCGAGCGCCTCGCAGAAGGCGAAGCCCAGGATCTGGTTGGCGCGGATCAGGCCGGCGGCCTCGGGCTGGCGGGCCAGGGCCTGGGTGCCATTGCCGAAGATGATGCCGACGCCGACGCCGGGGCCGATCGCGGCGAGGCCGTAGCCGATCGAGCCGAGCGATCCACTGACAGCGGCGAGGGTCTCAGTCGCAGCCATGATTCTTCCTTCTCTGTTGCGAACCGGTGGGGGTTGGCCACCGGACGAGTGGTGAGGTTGGGCGGTTGCTCAGTGGTGCTCGGCGAGAGCGCCCTGAACGTAGGAGCAGGCCAGCAGGACGAAGACGTACG
The DNA here is from genome assembly GCF_001418495.1 of Streptomyces pathocidini. Taxonomy (GTDB): domain Bacteria; phylum Actinomycetota; class Actinomycetes; order Streptomycetales; family Streptomycetaceae; genus Streptomyces; species Streptomyces pathocidini. Next base: position 6,798 of record NZ_LIQY01000111.1, read on the forward strand.
CCTGGACGGCCTGGACGAAGAGCTCGAAGGCGATCATGGCCATGGTCATCACGAACGAGACGCCCGCGGCCGGGATCATGTAGCTGTTCAGCAGGTACCAGCTGGCGACGGTGAACATCACCAGCATCAGGTGGCCGGCGAACATGTTGGCGAAGAGCCGCACGGCGTGCGTGAACGGCCGGACGATGACGTTCGAGAAGAACTCGATGACGACGACGAGCGGCAGGACCGGGCCGAGCGACTTGTCGTAGCCGGTGATGTTCTTGAACCCGCCGACGAATCCGTGCCGCTTGAAGGTCAGCGACATCCACAGCACGTAGACGATGATCGCCAGGACGATCGGGTACGCGATGATCGACGAGACCGGGAACTGGGCCAGCGGGATCACGGACCAGATGTTCATGATCCAGATGAAGAAGAACAGCGAGACCATGAGCGGGACGTACTTCTCGCCCTCCCGCTTGCCGAGGGTCTCGTAGACGATCCCGCGCCGGACGAAGTCGTAGCCGGCCTCGCCGACCATCTGGAGCTTGCCCGGGACCACCTTGGGGTTGCCGAAGGCCGCCCAGAAGAAGGCGACGACGAGACCCGAGGTGAGCAGCGCGAGCAGCATCACCTTGTGGATCTCGTACCCGCCGATGGTGAACATCGGCTGGAACAGGAAGGAGTGCAGGCCAGGAGCCGGAAAGCCACAGCCCTCGTCGGACAGGATGCGGCAGCTCCAGTCAAAGGCGAGCTGGTTCTGGTCAGCACTCACCGAGAGCTCCTTCAACGTGGCGCATGGGTACGGCAACCTCGATGTGTCGGCGCGGCACGCGGCCGCGGGTCGGCACTGGACTGGTCTTACGAATGTGGGGGCGGCTGGTCGAGTGGATCGGACCAAGCGCCGGCATCAGCTGCATGGGCTGCCGGTTCCGCCCCGTGGAACCCGGGAACTCGACCGCCTGCGCCCGCGATGCCGCAGTTGGCACCGGACCATAGCAGGCACCCGAACGGACACTTATACCGGCCCTACCTGTCACGCCACGGTCCCCGCGGCGTGCGGCTTCTTGGCGTCGGACGAACCCGGCTCCACGTAAAGGATCTTGGCCTTCATGTGGGCGCGCGCCTGTGCGGCGATCCACACCAGGGTCGCGGTGACGAGCGCCGCGGCGAACGCCTTGGGGTCGAAGAGCGTGGTGTCCTTGAACAGGGCCACGAACACCAGCAGCAACAGGAGTTGCGCGGTGTAGAGCATCAACCCCATGGCCTGGAACAGCTGCGGGAGGGACCGTGCGGTTCGCTGCAGCACCAGGACACCGATCCCCATGAACACCACGACCACCAGCGTCCCGACCGCCGCGCCGATCGCTCCCTTGCCCCCGGCGAGCACGGCGGCAACCGCGACGGCGAGCGCGCCGACGGCAGCCGTGGGCACGGCGGTATGGGTGAGCATGCGGGCGTCATTGGACTGCATGGCGGCAACTCCGCTGGGGTTTGGGGCGAGTGTCGTCATGGACGAGCGTAGAACCCGGCAAGGACGCTTCTGGCACCGAAAGAACCATGATCGAGAGGCTCTTCGGCGTTGGCCACCGGGTTTCGTGAACGGTATCACAAACTATTTGATGAGGTCTTTACCAAGTTGGTGTGCTGCCCGTCACACAGACGAGCTACCCCGCGCACCGATGAGCTGACGCCGACCAGTTGTCCCCGTTTGCGGCGATCCGCCCCACCGGACCTGCCCGGGCTACCAGTTCCTCGGGTGCCGGCCGCCGATCGCGGTCGCGCCGCGCAACCCGGCGGCCACCGGCGTGCGTTCCTCCCGCGGCTCCTCCGAGTCCCCTGCCGCGGACGGCGCCTGGGCCGCGGTCCGGGCCACCGTCCCGGCCGGGGCCGAGGCCTGCTGCCGCCGGTAGCGGGGTGGGACGAAGGCCTCCGCCCACCGGGGGGCGCGGGGGGTGAAGCGGGGCATGAGCAACAGGCCCAGGCCGAAGGCGCTCAGGCCGACAATGGCCAGAACGATCCACACACTGGCCGAGTTGATCGAGTACGCGACCGCGCCGAAGGCGATCAGCGCCGACCAGAAGTACATGATCAGGACGGCTCGGCTGTGCGAGTGGCCGATCTGCAGCAGGCGGTGGTGGAGGTGGCCGCGGTCGGCGACGAACGGCGACTGGCCCTTCCACGTACGCCGGACGATCGCCAGCACGAGGTCCACGACCGGGACCATCAGGATGGTCAGCGGGAGCAGCAGTGGGATGTAGACCGGGACCGTGGTGTGGACGGCCGCGCGCTCCGAACCCGTGAAGAGCTTGAGGGCGTCCGGGTCGACCTGGCCGGTGATCGAGATCGCGCCCGCGGCCAGCACCAGGCCCAGCAGCATCGACCCCGAGTCGCCCATGAAGATCCGCGCCGGGTGCATGTTGTGCGGCAGGAAGCCCAGGCACATGCCCATGAGGATGGCGGCGAACAGCGTTGCGGGAGCGGCGGCTTCGAGCCCGTAGCCGAACCAGATGCGGTACGCGTACATGAAGAACGCCGCCGCGGCGATGCACACCATGCCGGAGGCCAGGCCGTCCAGCCCGTCCACGAAGTTGACCGCGTTGATGGTGATCACGACGAGCGCGACCGTAAGCAGCGTGCCCTGCATCGAGGTCAGTGCGACCGATCCCACACCGGGCACCGGGATCCACAGAATCGTCAGGCCCTGCATGACCATGACGCCGGCGGCGATCATCTGGCCGCCGAGCTTCACCAGGGCGTCCACGCCCCACTTGTCGTCCAGCACCCCGAGCAGCCAGATGAGGGCCGCCCCGGAGAGCAGCGCGCGGGGTTCGTCGGACAGCTCGAACACCTTGCCCACGTTGGGCAGATGCGCCGCCACGAGCAGTCCCGCGCACAGCCCGCCGAACATGGCGATGCCGCCGAGCCGCGGGGTCGGCTCGCGGTGCACGTCACGCGCGCGGATCTCCGGCATCGCCCCGATCGCGATGGCGAACTTCCGCACCGGGCCGGTCAGGAGATAACTGACCGCGGCCGTGACGCACAGCGTCAGCAGGTATTCACGCACGGGCTGCCCCAGGGATATGGCCGATCATCTGGCCCAACAGAGTAGCTTCCCCGATGAGGGACACGTGCCGGGCCGGAGTCCGGTTGCACGCCCCGCCGCGGAGGTCGTACCAGTAAACGCTACCCCGAGTGAGCTTTCGGATACGGGGGGAATTCCGCGGCCAGTTCGGAGGCCGCCGCCCGCGCGGCCGGCTCCTCGCGGAGCGCGGCCGCCAGCAGGCGGGCGATACGCGGCATTTCGGCCTCGCGCATGCCCTGGGTGGTGACCGCCGCGGTCCCCAGGCGGACGCCCGTGGGCGGGGCCGGGGGCTCGGGGCCGTGCGGCAGGCAGCAGGTGTCCAGGACCACACGCGCCGCCGCGCAACGCCCGCGCGCGGTGCGCCCGTCCACGCCCAGCGGGGTCACGTCGGCGGTGATCAGATGGGTGTCGGTGGAGCCGGTGGTGACCACCAGCCCCTCCCCGGCCAGGCCCTCGGCCAGCGCCCGCGCGTTGGCCACGACCTGCTGGGCGTACGCGGCGAAGGCCGGGGTCGACGCCTCGGCGAAGGCGACGGCCTTCGCCGCGATGGTGTGCATCTGCGCGCCGCCCTGGGTGAAGGGGAAGACCGCGCGGTCGATCCGGTCGGCCAGGTCGGCGCCGCACAGGATCAGCCCGCCGCGGGGGCCGCGCAGCACCTTGTGGGTGGTGGCGCACACCACGTCCGCGTACGGCACGGGGCTGGGCGCCGCTCCCCCGGCCACCAGGCCGATCGGATGGGCGGCGTCGGCGATGAGGTAGGCGCCGGCGTCGTCGGCGATCTCCCGGAAGGCCGCGTAGTCGGGGTGGCGGGGGTAGGAGATCGAGCCGCAGACGATGGCCTTGGGGCGGTGCTCGCGGGCGAGGTCGGCCACCCGGTCGTAGTCGATCAGGCCGGTCGCGCGGTCGACGCCGTAGCCGACGAAGTCGAACCAGCGGCCGGAGAAGTTGGCCGGAGAGCCGTGGGTGAGGTGGCCGCCCTGCGGCAGGGCCATGGCCAGCACGGTGTCGCCGGGCCGCAGCAGCGCGGCGTACGCGGCGAGGACGGCCGAGGAGCCGGAGTGCGGCTGGACGTTGGCGTGCTGGGCGCCGAACAGCGCGGTGGCCCGCTCGACGGCCAGCCGCTCGGCGAGGTCGACCAGTTCGCAGCCGCCGTGGTGGCGGGCGCCCGGATAGCCCTCCGCGTACTTGTTGGCGAGCGGCGAGCCCAGCGCGGCCAGCACGGCGGGCGAGGTGAAGTTCTCCGCCGCGATCAGCTGGAGCCCGGCCGATTGCCGGTCCAGCTCCGCGAGCAGCAGCCCGGCCAGCTCGGGATCCTGGCGCGCCAACAGGTCGAAGTCCGGGCCCCATTGGGCCCGGGTCGTGCGGGTGGTACGCGTGGTCTGTGCCGCAGTGACCGACATGGCTGGCTCCGGGCGTCGGGAGTGGCATATGGAGGGGTCATGGCCCACTGCCAATGTAGAGCCGCCGCCCGGGAGGCGCAGGCGCTCGCGTACGAGCAGGTGGCCCCCGTACGCCGCCCGGCGCCGTCAGGTCCTGGCCGGGACCCCCGTCAGGGCCGTGACGACCGGGTCGAGGGCCTGGTTGATCTCGTCGCCGATGGAGCGGAAGAAGGTGATCGGCGCCCCGTACGGGTCGTACACCTCGTCCGCCTCCGGGCTCGGCGCCAGCAGCCAGCCGCGCAGCGCCGCCGCGGCCCGGACCAGGACGCGCGCCCGGGCCACCACCGCGCCGTCGCCGACGGGCTCGGGCAGCGTGGCCGGGTCTATGGCGCGCACCAGCCGGGTGAACTCCTTGAGCGTGAAGGTCCGCAGGCCCGCCGAGTGGCCCATGGAGATCACCTGGGCGCGGTGGTCGCGGGTCGCGGTGAGGACCAGGTCGGCGCGGATGACGTGCTCGTCGAGGAGCTCGCGGCCCTTGAAGCCGTCCGGGTCCGCGCCGAAGTCGGTCAGGACGGTGGCCGCGTGCGCCTCCATCGGGGCCCCCTCGTGGCCCCAGGTGCCCGCGCTCTCCACGATCAGGCCGCCGGTCAGGCTGTCGCCGAGCCGGGCCGTCAGGGCATGGCGGGTCAGCCGCTCGGTGATCGGCGAGCGGCAGACGTTGCCGGTGCTGACGTGGAGGATGCGGAAGGTGTCGTCGATGCTGCTACCCGCTATGCCACGCCCCTCAGGGGCTGTCAATTGGCCACCTCGAGCTCGGGGACGACCTCCCGGAGCTGCTCGGCGGACAGCGCGCCGGCCCGCAGCAGCACCGGCACCTTGCCGGTGACGTCGACGATCGAGGACGGCACGGCGGCAGGGGTGGGCCCGCCGTCGAGGTAGACGGACACGGAGTCGCCGAGCATCTCCTGGGCGGCGTCGCAGTCCTGCGGGGAGGGGTGGCCGGTGAGGTTGGCACTGGAGACGGCCATGGGGCCGACATCGGTCAGCAGCTCGATGGCCACCGGGTGCAGCGGCATCCGTACGGCGACGGTGCCGCGGGTCTCGCCCAGGTCCCACTGGAGGGACGGCTGGTGCTTGGCGACGAGGGTGAGGGCGCCGGGCCAGAAGGCGTCGACCAGCTCCCAGGCTTGCTCGGAGAAGTCGGTGACCAGGCCGTGCAGGGTGTTCGGGGAGCCGACGAGCACGGGCGAGGGCATGCCGCGGCCGCGGCCCTTGGCCTCCAGCAGGTCGCCCACGGCCTCGGCGCTGAACGCGTCCGCCCCGATCCCGTACACGGTGTCGGTGGGGAGCACGACCAGCTCGCCGCGGCGTACGGCGGATGCGGCTTCGCGCAGACCGGAGGTGCGGTCGGTCGCGTCGGTGCAGTCGTAACGCCGTGCCATCTAACTGGCCTCCCTATTCCGGGGCTGCTCTGTCTTCAGTCGTCTGGGGGTCTTCGGTCGTCCGGGATTTCGGACCGCTGCCCCGCTGTGGCCCCGGGTCATGGAGTGGCCCGGCGGGCCGTGGCGAACCGCGGCCGCTTGTTGAGGTCCGGGTGGTCGGCCGCGTCGGCCCAGCCCCGCTCCTCGGTGAAGATCCACGGCACCTGGCCGCCCTGGGTGTCGGCGTGCTCGATGACGACCACGCCGCCCGGGCGCAGCAGCCGGTGGGCGGTGCGCTCGATGCCGCGGATGGTGTCCAGACCGTCCTCGCCCGAGAAGAGGGCGAGTTGGGGGTCGTGGTCACGTGCCTCGGGGGCGACGTACTCCCACTCGGTCAGCGGGATGTACGGCGGGTTGGAGATCACCAGGTCGACCTGGCCGTCGAGTTCGGGCAGGGCGGTCAGCGCGTTGCCCTGGTGGAGCTGGACGCGTGAGCCCTCGACGTTCTTGCGGGCCCACCGCAGGGCGCCCTCGTCCAGCTCGACCGCGTGCACGCGGGAGCGGGGGACCTCCTGGGCGAGCGCGAGGGCGATGGCGCCAGAGCCGCTGCACAGGTCGACGATCAGCGGTTCGACGACGTCCATGGCCCGTACGGCGTCTATGGCCCAGCCGACGACCGACTCGGTCTCGGGGCGGGGCACGAACACCCCGGGCCCGACCTGGAGTTCCAGGTAGCGGAAGAAGGCCCGCCCGGTGATGTGCTGGAGGGGCTCGCGGGCCTCGCGGCGGGCGACGGCCTCCCAGTAGCGGGCGTCGAAGTCGGCGTCGGCGACCGCGTGCAGTTCCCCGCGCTTGACGCCGTGCACGAAGGCGGCCAGCTCCTCGGCGTCGAAGCGCGGGGAGGGCACACCGGCGTCGGCCAGCCGCTGGGTGGCCTGGGCCACCTCGGCGAGCAGCAGGTTCATGCGGTCCTCCACCCCCATCCGATCCGTGTCTTTACTGGGCCGCTGCCAGCTTGGCGGCGGCGTCGGCGTCGACGCAGGCCTGGATGACCGGGTCGAGCTCGCCGTCCAGTACCTGGTCCAAGTTGTACGCCTTGAAGCCGACGCGGTGGTCGGAGATCCGGTTTTCCGGGAAGTTGTACGTCCTGACCCGCTCGGAGCGGTCGACCGTGCGGACCTGGCTGCGGCGCGCGTCGGACGCCTCCCGCTCGGCCTCCTCCTGGGCCGCGGCGAGGAGCCGGGCGCGCAGGATGCGCAGCGCCTGCTCCTTGTTCTGCAGCTGGCTCTTCTCGTTCTGGCAGGAGACGACGATGCCGGTGGGCAGGTGGGTGATGCGGACGGCCGAGTCGGTGGTGTTGACGGACTGGCCGCCGGGCCCGGAGGAGCGGTAGACGTCGATCCGCAGGTCGTTGTTGTTGATCTCCACGTCCACGTCCTCGGCCTCGGGGAGCACGAGCACGCCGGCGGCGGAGGTGTGGATGCGGCCCTGGGACTCGGTGGCGGGCACGCGCTGCACGCGGTGCACCCCGCCCTCGTACTTCAGCCGGGCCCACACGCCCTGGCCGGGCTCGGCCGCGCCGCCGCCCTTGGTCTTGACCGCGACCTGCACGTCCTTGTAGCCGCCGAGGTCGGACTCGTTGGCCTCGATGATCTCGGTCTTCCAGTTGTTGCGCTCGGCGTACCGGAGGTACATGCGCAGCAGGTCGCCGGCGAACAGGGCCGACTCGTCGCCGCCCTCGCCCGCCTTGATCTCCAGGATGACGTCCTTGTCGTCGCTGGGGTCGCGGGGGACGAGCAGCAGCCGCAGCTTCTCGGTCAGCTCCTCGCGGCTGCGCTCCAGCTCCTTGACCTCGGCGGCGAACTCCGGGTCGTCCTGGGCGAGTTCGCGGGCGGTCTCGATGTCCTCGCCGGTCTGCTTCCAGGAGCGGTAGGTCGCGATGATCGGCGTGAGCTCCGCGTAGCGCTTGTTGAGCTTCCGCGCGTTGGCCTGGTCGGCGTGGACCGCCGGGTCGGCGAGCCGCTTCTCGAGGTCGGCGTGCTCACCGATCAGTTCCTCGACCGCCTCGAACATCGTGATTCCTTTACGTGGAAGCTCTTGCGCCGGTGTGTCATCACAAAAGCGCCGGTCCGGCTGCCCCGCGGGCGGGGCAGCGCGAGGACCGGCGCTGTGGGGTCGCTACTTCTTGGCGGACCCGGCGGCCTTGCCGAAGCGGGCCTCGAAGCGGGCCACGCGGCCACCGGTGTCGAGGATCTTCTGCTTGCCGGTGTAGAACGGGTGGCACGCGGAGCACACGTCGGCGCGGATGGAGCCGCTGGTGACGGTGGAGCGAGTGGTGAACGAGGCGCCGCAGGTGCAGCTGACCTGGGTCTCGACGTACTCCGGGTGAATGTCGCGCTTCAAGGGATCTCCTAGGTTCGGGAGGGCGCCGGGTCGTAGGGGCGGGGTTGCCCGTACGTGAACCGGGGCCGACGTACCAGTCTGCCAGGACCGGCCGTATCTCCCAAAACCGGGGGCGCCCGGAATCTATTCCGAGCGCCCCGGGCGGGAGACCGGTCGAGCATGACCGGCGGTCCAGGTGGCCGGCGGTCCGGGTGACAGGCGGTCCATCGGTTCGCCCGACCCGGGACCCGCCGAACACCCGGCAGGGGATCAGCTCTTCACGACACCCGAGGTGTCCGCCTGCTCACTGGCCGTGCCCTGGGTGACGGACTGGGGGATCGGCAGGCCGTGGCGCAGCGCGGTCCAGAGCTGGTCGCACTTCTCCGCCATGGGCGCTACGCGGTTGGGGTCGCGCTTGTCGTACTCGACCGGGAGGGTCACCATCTCGACGTCGTTCGAGCCGATGTTCCTCAGGCTCTTGCTGAAGTCGAGCAGCTTGTTGACGGAGGCGAGCTCGGAGTCGGTCGTGACGGCGCGGGTCGCGGCGTCGGCGAGGCCGTAGAGCTTGTGCGGGCTGCCGAACAGGTCGACCGACCTCACCTGCGAGATCAGGGCCTTCACGAAGGCCTGCTGGAGCTGTATTCGGCCCAGGTCGCTGCCGTCGCCGACGGCGTGCCGGGTCCGTACGAGGCCGAGCGCCTGCTCGCCGTCGAGGTGATGCGTGCCCGGCCGCAGGTTGAGCTTGCTCTGCTTGTCCTTGATCGCCTGGGTAGTGGTGACGGGCACCCCGCCCAGCTCGTCGATCAGGTTCTTGAAGCCGGAGAAGTCGATCTCGAGGTAGTGGTCCATGCGGACGCCGGACATCTTCTCGACGGTCTTCACGGCGCAGGCCGGGCCGCCGATCTCGTACGACTCGTTGAACATGGCCCGCTCTACGGCGGGGGCCGTGCCGTTGCCGTCCCCGGTGCGCTGACACTCGGGGCGGCTGACCATGGTGTCGCGGGGGATGGAGACGACGCTGGCCTTCTTGTGGCCCTTGTAGACGTGCAGCACCATCGCGGTGTCGGAGCGCGCGGTGCCGTCGTCGTCGCCGTACTGGCTGTTGCCGTCGCCCTGCCGCGAGTCCGAGCCCATCAGCAGGATGTCCATCGAGCCGTTGTCGGTGTCGTCGGGGCGGTTGGTGCCCAGGGCCGAGTTGATGTCGACGCCCTTGAGGTTGCCGTCGAGCTGGAGGTACACGTAGCCCAGGCCCGCCCCGCCGAGGAGCGCCAGGCCCGTGACGGACCAGGCGGTCACCGTCAGCGCCCTGCGGGCGCGACCGGGCGGCCTCCGGCGCCGCCCGGTGGCGCGTATGCCACCGGGTCGGGGACTGCGCGGGCTGCTGTCGTCGGCCATCTGTTCCTCAGTCCTCGCTGTACTCATCGGGTGCCCTCACGTCACACCGCCGACACGGGCGGAAGGGACATGTCGCCATCTGTCATGACGACGGCACTCGGTGCGGGGTTCAGAGTGGCACGGCGCCCCCGGGGCCTCGCTCAGCGCGACCCCGGGGGCGCCGGGTTTGTCCTCAGCTGCCGATTAACGGCCTGACCTGCGGATTCATCCAAAGATGTTGTACTGGTTCCAGCCGTTCCCGATCTTGACCGGTGTGGCAAAGATCTCCGAAGTGGACTTTCCGGTTCCGGGATACAGGTAGAGGGTGCCGCTGGAGGACCTGGCGAGGTAGTCGGCCCTGCCGTCACCCGTCATGTCGCCGGTCGCCGCGAACCCGTTGTACTGCGCCCAGTCCCGCACCTTGATCCGCGCCCCGAACGGCGCGGCAGCCTTGCCCGTGCCGGGCAGCAGGTAGACCGCTCCCCCACTGGCCCGCGCGAGCAGGTCCGGCTTCCCGTCTCCGGTGAAGTCGCCCTTGCCGCGCAGGGAGTTGTACGCGGTGTAGCCGCTGCCCGCGGTGATCCGGGGCTGGTACGTGCCGTCGCCCTTGCCCGGGTAGAGGTACAGCGTGCCGCCGGAGGTCACCGAGAGCAGGTCCGGGAAGCGGTCCCCGGTGACGTCGCCGGGGGCGGCAGTGAACTTGCGGGTGCCCCAGTCACTGGCGATCTTCGTGTCCACGTAGGTGGAGCTGGTCGCCGAGCGATGGCGCCAGTACATGGCCCCGTCCGAGCGGCGGCGGATGATGAAGTCCTGGTAGCCGTCCCGGTTCATGTCGGCCTGCAGCACGAGGTTGTACGCGCTCCAGGAGCCCGAGAGCGCCTGCCGCGGGGCGAAGCTGGTGCCCTCGGAGATGTACTGGTACGCCTTGCCGCCGGTGGCCGCCCGCGCGAACAGGTCGGCGCGGCCCGACCGGTTGAGGTCGGTGTCGTCGATCCGGGGCATGAACCTCGGCGCGTAGGTCCCGATCCTGGTGAACACCTCGTAGGTGCCCGAGACGTTGCAGACCTGGTTCCCGGCGCTCACGCCCCAGGAGACGACGCCCACGATCTTGCCGCCGGCCACCAGCGGGCCGCCGGAGTCGCCGGGGCACACGGTCGTGGCGGTGGCGTCGTCGCCGGTGGCGGCGGGCCCGGTGCAGATCATGCTGCCGGGCTTGAAGGCGCCCTCGCCGAGTGCCCCGTCGAGGTTCTCGGCGCACGCGGCGTCGGAGTTGAGGGTCAGCGAGGCCCGTAGCAGCGTCGAGGACAGCTCGCCGGTGTCCCCGTTCGAGCCGGTCAGCCCCCAGCCGTACGCGGTGCCCTTGGTGCCCTCGGCGTAGAGCGCGGTGTCGGCGGGCTCGGCGAAGGACAGCGTCTTGTGCTTGAGCGGCTTGGCCAGCGTGAGCAGCGCCACGTCGTTGTCGACGGTGTTGTGGTCGTAGCCGTCGCGGACCCAGCTGCGGGTCACGTCGACGAACTCGCCCTCGCTGTTGTCGGGGCCGCCGAGCAGCTTGCTGGTGCCCGCGAGGACGGCGCCGTACTTGCCCCAGTCCTGGCGCACACCGTTCTCGTCGTGCAGGCAGTGGGCGGCGGTGAGCACCTTGTTGGGCGCCACGAGCGTGCCGCCGCAGGTGAAGTAATAGAGGCCGTCGTGGTCCCAGGAGAAGAGCAGCTGGACCATCCACGGCGCGCTGCTGAACGCCGTACTCGTGCCGCCGATGATCCGGGCGTCCTTGGCGGGCTCGTCCGAGCCGGTGCCCGGGGCGGCCGGCGGGTCGGTGACCTCGAAGCCCTTCGGCGCGCTGAGCGCGGGCCGGGGCGCGGGCTCGCCCGCCTGTGCGTGGGCGGTCACGAGGCCGCCCGCGGCCAGGGCCAGCGCGAGGCCGACGACTGGAACTATTCGGCCGAGGCGGCGTCTTTGCCGCCCGCCGCGAAGAGGATTACGCACTCACGTCTCCCGTACGGGTTCGGAACATGGAGTGCTTCAGGAAAGGGACTTGGGCCCGCGACGCATCGCGGCAGCGCGAGACACGGCCGTGTCCGGCCGCGTGAACGACTTCCCGAGAGTGCCCCTCGCTCCGGTTCTGATCCAGCGGCGAGGCCCCCACCTTCGGCGAGCGCGATCGTACAAGCAGAGGGGCCTCCCCGTCACCGCTTCCTGCGGAGGACGGGGAGGCCCCTCAACTGCCAGGCGCTGTACGCCCGCCGGCTCAGTCGCCGTTCGGCGTCGGCGTCGTCTTCTGGATCTGCAGCAGGAACTCGCCGTTGGACTTGGTCTGCTTCATCTTGTCCAGCAGCAGCTCGATCGCCTGCTGCTGGTCCAGCGCGTGCAGCACCCGGCGAAGCTTCCAGACGACACCCAGCTCCTCGCTGCCGAGCAGGATCTCCTCCTTGCGGGTGCTGGACGCGTCCACGTCCACCGCCGGGAAGATGCGCTTGTCGGCGAGCTTCCGGTCGAGCTTGAGCTCCATGTTGCCGGTGCCCTTGAACTCCTCGAAGATCACCTCGTCCATCCGCGAGCCGGTCTCGACCAGCGCGGTGGCCAGGATGGTCAGCGAGCCGCCGTCCTCGATGTTGCGCGCGGCGCCGAAGAACTTCTTCGGCGGGTAGAGCGCGGTCGAGTCGACACCACCGGAGAGGATGCGGCCGGAGGCGGGCGCCGCGAGGTTGTACGCGCGGCCCAGGCGGGTGATGGAGTCCAGCAGCACGACCACGTCGTGGCCCAGCTCCACCAGGCGCTTGGCCCGCTCGATGGCGAGTTCGGCGACGGTGGTGTGGTCCTCGGCGGGGCGGTCGAAGGTCGAGGAGATGACCTCGCCCTTGACCGAGCGCTGCATGTCGGTGACCTCTTCAGGACGCTCGTCGACGAGGACGACCATCAGATGGCACTCGGGGTTGTTGTGCGTGATCGCGTTGGCGATGGACTGCATGACCATTGTCTTGCCGGCCTTCGGCGGCGAGACGATCAGACCGCGCTGGCCCTTGCCGATGGGGGCGACCATGTCGATGATCCGCGTGGTCAGCTGGCCCGGCTCGTTCTCCAGGCGCAGCCGCTCCTGCGGGTACAGCGGGGTCAGCTTGTTGAACTCCGGTCGGCCGCGGCCGGTTTCGGGCGCCATGCCGTTGACGGAGTCCAGGCGCACCAGCGCGTTGAACTTCTCGCGCCGCTCGCCCTCGCGCGGCTGGCGGACCGCGCCGGTGACGTGGTCGCCCTTGCGCAGGCCGTTCTTGCGGACCTGGGCCAGCGACACGTACACGTCGTTGGGGCCCGGGAGGTAGCCGGAGGTGCGGATGAACGCGTAGTTGTCGAGGATGTCGAGGATGCCCGCGACGGGGATCAGCACATCGTCCTCGGAGACCTGCGGCTCGCCGGCGAACTCCTCGCGGCCGCGGCGGCCCCGGCGGTCCCGGTAGCGGCCGCGGCGCCCGCGCCGGCCGCCCTCGAAGTCGTCGTCGTCCTGCTGGCCGCCGCCCTGGCCGCGGCCGCCGCCGTCGCGCTGCTGGCGGTTGCCGCCCTGGCCCTGGCCGGACTGGCCGTCGTCGCCGCCCTTGCCGCGGCGGCCGCGCTCGCGGCGGTCGCCGCGCTCGCCCTTCTGGCCGCCCTGGCCGCGGTCCTGGCGGTCGCCGCCCTTGCCGCGGCCCTCGGCCGTCTCGACGGCGGTCTCGGCCCTGGCGTCGGTACGGGTCTCGGTCCGCGTCTCGACCTTGGTGTCGGTGGCGGCCTCGGCCGCCTCGGGGCTGCCCGCGGCGGAGGTGGCGCGGCGCCGGCGGCGCTCGCCGGCCGGCTGCTCGTCGCTGGGCTGACCTGGGATCTCGATCTGCTGCTGGGCCACGGCCTTCTCGGCGGCGGGCGCGGCGCTCTCGGCGCTCTCGCCGGTGCGGGCCTTGGAGGTGGTACGGCGCTTCGGCTTGGCCTCGGCCTCCGCCTCGCCCCCCTTGGCGGGGGCGGAGCCGCCCGCCTGCTTCTCCTTGATGACCTCGATCAGCTGGCTCTTGCGCATCCGCGCGGTGCCCTTGATACCGAGGCCGGAGGCGACTTGCTGCAGCTCGGCCAGGACCATGCCCTCGAGGCCGGTGCCGGAGCGGCGACGCTTGGGCGCGGCGGGAGCGTCCGTGGCGGGCGCGGAGGCAGCGCCGACCGTGTTGTCGGCAGTCACGCCCATCAGATCGGTGGTGTCGCTCACGAAGGGTCCTTCCCTGGAGCGGGCGTCGGCCTGTCTGGCTCGGCGACCGGTTGTGCTGTCCGGCTTACGGTCCTTGCCTTGTCTGGACCGGGCCGGGGCGGTTCCGCCGGGTGGGCGGAGAGAACAGTGATGGTTCCGGCGCATCGCGCCGATTCCGGAGCGTGCTCGAAAATCTGCGAGGCAGGCTGCTCAGGCAGTTTGGGAGGCTCCCGGAAGAAAGTCGTCCCGAAGGGGACACGGAGCACCGCACCGAGAAGGTGTCGAGTGCAGACTTGAGGTTAACACTACCGGATCCAACAAACATTCCCCCTCTCCACACCGGCAATCGTGTCACGCGAGCGGCAGGACACTGGCACCCGCCATGTCGATGGCCAGCCGGTTGGCCGCCCATCCCCCGCCTGCCAGCTGTGCGACCTTGTCGGCCGCACTGTCCTCGGCCAGCGCGAGCACCGTCGGGCCCGCGCCGGAGATCACCGCGGGCACGCCGTCGGCCCGCAGCCGCCCCACCAGGGCCGCGCTCTCCGGCATCGCCGGAGCCCGGTAGTCCTGGTGCAGCCGGTCCTCGGTGGCGGTCAGCAGCAGCTCGGGGCGCCTGGTCAGCGCCTCGACGAGCAGCGCGGCCCGCCCCACGTTCGCCGCGGCGTCCACGTGCGGCACGGTGCGCGGCAGCAGGCCGCGGGCGGTCTCGGTGAGCACCGGCTTGGCGGGCACGAAGACCACCGGGACGACGGACCGCGCGGGCTCCATCCTGATCGCCCGCGCGACGCCCGCCTCGGTCCAGGCCAGCGTGAAGCCGCCGAGCAGACAGGCCGCGACGTTGTCCGGGTGCCCCTCGATCTCGGTGGCCAACTCCAGGAGCGCGGTGTCGTCGAGCTTCTCGGCGCCGCCTATGGTCACGGCGCGCGCGGCGACCAGGCCCGCGCAGATGGCGGCGGAGGAGGAGCCGAGGCCGCGGCCGTGCGGGATGCGGTTGGCGCAGACCACCTCGAGGCCGCGCGGCTGCCCGCCGAGCACGTCGAAGGCCGTACGCAGCGACCGTACGAGGAGGTGGCTCTCGTCCCGGGACAGGGTGTCGGCGCCCTCGCCGGCGATGTCGACGTGCAGCCCGGACTCGGCAACGCGGACGACCACGTCGTCGTACAGACCCAGGCCCAGGCCGAAGGTGTCGTAGCCCGGGCCGAGGTTGGCGCTGGTCGCGGGGGTGCGCACCCGTACGGCGGCGGCGCGGAAGGCGGGACCGGCCATCGCTCGAGGCTCTCCTTGGTGTGGAACGTGATGTGCGTGATGTGTACGTGAACGGGCGAGCTTCGTCAGGGACTTCACCGACCACCCCCGTGCGTCCCAGGGGCGACCCCAGGGCCCGGCGCCAGGTCCGCGCACACGGGTGGCGGAAAAGTTGCGGCGGGGCGGGGTTCGGCGGCCAGCCTATCGAAGGAAGGTTCTGTCGCGACACAGGGCGCACGGGAGGCGCACGATGCGTGTCGCACACTTTCCCGTGCTTCCCTGCCGCAATCCGTCCGTTGCGGGCCGGTTGCCGACCGTTTAGCGGCGGCCGGTGACCGGGCGGCTCAACTGCCGGTCGCCGGGCCGGGGTCCGATCGGACCGGGTCCGGCTACGCCATCCCCAGCCGCTCGGCGGCCGCGTCCGCGTCCACCGGTACGGTCACGGGCTGCGGCGCGCCGGCCACCGCCCAGTCCGGGTCCTTGAGGCCGTTGCCGGTGACGGTGCAGACGATCCGCTGGCCGGGGTCGACCAGCCCCTGCTCGGCCGCCTTCAGCAGACCGGCGACGCTCGCGGCCGAGGCGGGCTCGACGAAGACGCCCTCCTGGGAGGCCAACAGGCGGTAGGCGGACAGGATTTGACGGTCGGTCACCTCGTCGATGAGGCCGCGCGACTCGTCGCGCGCCCGCTCGGCGAACTCCCACGAGGCCGGGTTGCCGATGCGGATCGCGGTGGCGATGGTGTGCGGGTCCTTGACCGGCTCGCCGCGCACGATCGGCGCCGAACCCGAGGCCTGGAAGCCGAACATCCGCGGCGTACGGGAGGCGTCGCCGGTCTCCGCGTACTCCTGGTAGCCCCGCCAGTACGCGGTGATGTTGCCCGCGTTGCCCACCGGCAGCACATGGATGTCGGGGGCGTCGCCGAGCGCGTCCACGACCTCGAAGGAGGCCGTCTTCTGGCCCTCGATGCGGTACGGGTTGACCGAATTCACCAGCGCCACGGGGTACTTCTCGGACAGTCCGCGGGCCAGCGTCAGGCAGTCGTCGAAGTTGCCGTCGACCTGGAGGATGCGCGCCCCGTAGACCAGCGCCTGGCCCATCTTGCCCAGCGCGATCTTGCCCTGCGGCACCAGCACCGCGCAGACCATCCCGGCCCGCACCGCGTACGCCGCCGCCGAGGCGGAGGTGTTGCCGGTGGAGGCACAGATGACGGCCTGGGCGCCCTGCTCCTTGGCGTGCGTGATCGCCATCGTCATCCCGCGGTCCTTGAAGGACCCGGTGGGGTTGGCGCCCTCGACCTTGAGGTGCACCTCGCAGCCGGTGCGCTCGGAGAGCACACGCGCGGGCACGAGCGGCGTACCGCCCTCACGGAGGGTGACGACCGGCGTCTCGGCCGTCACCGGGAGCCGGTCGCGGTACTCCTCAATGATGCCGCGCCACTGATGGGTGCCGGTGGACCGGCCGACGGTTGCAGACATGGCTGTTCCTTTACTCCCCTTCGACCCGCATGATGCTCGCCACCCCGCGCACCGTGTCCAGCGCGCGCAGTGCCTCGACCGTCGCCGTCAGGGCGGCGTCGGGCGCGCGGTGGGTCACGACCACCAGCGAGGCCTCTCCGCCCTCCCGTCGCCCACCACCACCCTCAACCGAGGCACCTACGGCGCCGCTGAAATGTTCCTTGGCCTGCTGGCGGACGGTGTCAATGGAAACGTCGTGCTCGGCGAAGACCATGGCGACCTGCGCCAGGACACCCGGCTTGTCGGCGACGTCGAGGCTGATGTGATAGCGCGTGACGACCTCGCCCATGTGGCTCACCGGCAGCCGGGTGTACGCGGACTCGCCGGGCCCCGTCGCGTCGTTGAGCTTGTTGCGGGACACGGCCACCAGATCGCCCAGGACCGCGGAGGCGGTGGGCGAGCCGCCCGCGCCGGGGCCGTAGAACATCAGCCGGCCGGCGGCCTCGGCCTCGATGAACACCGCGTTGTAGGCCTCGCGTACGGAGGCCAGCGGGTGGCTGAGGGGGATCATCGCCGGGTGCACGCGCGCGGTGACCGACCGCCCGTCGGCGGCGCGCTCGCAGATGGCGAGCAGCTTGACCGTGCAGCCCATGCGCTTGGCCGAGGCGATGTCGGCCGCGGTGACCTCGGTGATGCCCTCGCGGTGCACGTCGGCGATGGTCACGCGGGTGTGGAAGGCGATGCCGGCCAGGATCGCGGCCTTGGCGGCGGCGTCGAAGCCCTCGACGTCGGCGGTCGGGTCGGCCTCGGCGTATCCGAGCGCGGTGGCCTCGTCCAGGGCCTCGGAGTAGCCGGCGCCGCTGGTGTCCATCCGGTCCAGGATGAAGTTGGTGGTGCCGTTGACGATGCCGAGGACCCGGTTGACCTTGTCGCCCGCCAGCGACTCGCGCAACGGCCTGACCAGCGGGATCGCGCCCGCGACGGCCGCCTCGTAGTAGAGATCCGCCCCGTGCTGCTCGGCCGCCGCGTGCAGGGCCGCGCCGTCCTCGGCGAGCAGGGCCTTGTTGGCCGAGACGACGCTGGCGCCGTGCTCGAAGGCGGTGGTGATCAGCGAGCGGGCGGGCTCGATGCCGCCGATGACCTCGATCACGACGTCGATGTCCCCGCGTTTGACCAGCGCGGTCGCGTCGGTGGTGACCAGCTCGGACGGCACGCCCTCGCGGACCCGGCCGGGGCGGCGTACGGCGATCCCGGCCAGCTCGACCGGGGCGCCGACCCGGGCCGCGAGGTCGTCCGCGTGCGTCGTCATGATGCGCGCCACCTCTGAGCCGACCACTCCACAGCCCAGCAGCGCCACCTTCAGCGGACGCGTACGCATCATCCGACCTCGTTTCTCATCCGTCTGTGTGCTGAACCAGTCTCACGCACCGGACCGGGCTTTCCACCTCCGGTCCAGAATTCGAGATTCCCGCCCTATCGCGCTTTACGGCGCAAAGGCCCTCATTATCCGACGTCGAGCCGCAGGAGATCCTCCTCCGTCTCGCGCCGCACGATCACCCGCGCCGCCCCGTCCTTGACGGAGACGACCGGCGGGCGCAGCGCGTGGTTGTAATTGCTCGCCATGGAACGGCAGTACGCGCCGGTGGCGGGCACCGCGATCAGGTCGCCCGGCGCCAGGTCGGCAGGCAGGAAGGCGTCGCGTACGACGATGTCGCCGGACTCGCAGTGCTTGCCGACGACGCGGGAGAGCATCGGCTCGGCGTCCGACCGGCGCGAGACGAGCGCGACGGTGTACTCGGCGTCGTACAGCGCCGTACGGATGTTGTCGGACATGCCGCCGTCCACGCTGACGTAGGTCCGCAGGCCCGCCAGGGGCTTGACGGTGCCGACCTCGTAGAGCGTGAAGGCCGTGGGGCCGACGATCGCGCGGCCCGGCTCGACGGAGATCCGCGGCACGGCGAGCCCGGCGGACTCGCACTCGCGGGTGACGATCTCGCCGAGGGCCTTGGCGATTTCGTGTGGTTCGCGGGGGTCGTCGTCCGAGGTGTACGCGATGCCGAGGCCGCCGCCGAGGTCGATCTCCGGGAGTTCCACGCCGTGCTCGTCACGGACCTGCTTCAGCAGCCCGACGACGCGGTGGGCCGCGACCTCGAAGCCGGAGGTGTCGAAGATCTGGGAGCCGATGTGCGAGTGGATCCCGGCGAGTTCGAGCGAGTCCAGGCCCAGGGTGCGCCGTACGGCCTCCGCCGCCTGCCCACCCGCCAGCGGGATCCCGAACTTCTGGTCCTCGTGGGCGGTGGCGATGAACTCGTGAGTGTGCGCCTCGACTCCGACGGTGACGCGGATCTGCACGCGCTGGCGCCTGCCGAGCCGCTGGGCGATGTGCGCGACGCGGACGATCTCCTGGAAGGAGTCGAGCACGATGCGGCCGACGCCTTCGCGCACCGCCCGCTCGATCTCCTCCTGGCTCTTGTTGTTGCCGTGCAGCGCGATG
>NZ_LIQY01000112.1 GCF_001418495.1 Streptomyces pathocidini
CGCCGCCGACCTGCTCCTGCTGCTCCCCGACGTCACCTGGCAGGCGTACAACCTCTACCCCGAGGACGGCCGCACCGGCGCCAGCCTCTACCACGCATGGGACGAGCACGGCCGGCTCCTCGGCGAGGAGGACGCGGCCGCCACCGTCTCCTTCGACCGCCCCTACGCGGGCGCGGGCCTGCCCCTGCACGTCGGCCACGCCTACGACTTCATCCGCTGGGCCGAGCGCTACGGCTACGACCTCGCGTACGCCGAGGCCCGCGACCTGCACGCCGGCCGCATCGACCCTGCCCGCTACCGCGGCCTGGTCTTCCCCGGCCATGACGAGTACTGGTCCGTCCCCATGCGGCGCGCGGTCGAGACCGCGCGGGACGCGGGCACGTCCCTGGTGTTCCTCTCCGCCAACACCATGTACTGGCGGGTCGAACTGGACCCGTCCCCCTCCGGCGCCCCCGACCGCCTCCTCACCTGCCACAAGCGCCGTGGCCCGGGCAAACCGGCCCTGTGGCGCGAACTCGACCGCCCGGAACAGGAGTTGCTGGGCATCCAGTACGCGGGCCGGGTGCCCGAGCCGCGCCCCATGGTCGTCCGCAACGCCGACCACTGGCTGTGGGAGGCGACCGGCGCCCGCGAGGGCGACACGCTGTCCGGCCTGGTCGCGGGCGAGGCCGACCGCTACTTCCCCCGCACCCCGCTGCCCGCTCACACCCGCCGGATCCTCCTCGCCCACTCCCCGTACGAGGACGCCGAGGGCACCCTGCGCCACCAGGAGACCTCGCTCTACCGCGCCCCCAGCGGCGCGATCGTCTTCGCCTCCGGCACCTTCGCCTGGTCCCCGGCGCTCGACCGCCCCGGCCATGTCGACCCGCGCGTCCAGCGCGCCACCGCCAACCTCCTCGACCGCATCTGCAAACGCGACTGAGGGGGCGTACGCCGGCGGTCGGCGGCCCGCACCCGGACCCTCGGAGCGAGGAAGCCCGGCCCATACGGGAGAATCGGGGCGGGGACTCCTGGATCAACCTACGCGGAGGCAGCGTGTCCGGATTTGTGGAAAAGCCCGAGCCCGTACAGGTACCGGGCCTGGTGCACCTGCACACCGGCAAGGTACGCGACCTGTACCGGAACGAGGACGGCGACCTCGTCATGGTCGCCAGCGACCGCATCTCCGCGTACGACTGGGTGCTGCCCACCGAGATCCCCGACAAGGGCCGGGTGCTGACCCAGCTGTCCCTGTGGTGGTTCGAGCAACTCTCCGACCTCGCCCCCCACCACGTCCTGAGCACCGAACTGCCCGAGGGCGCCCCCGCCGACTGGGCCGGCCGCACCCTGGTCTGCAAGTCGCTGCGCATGGTCCCCGTCGAATGCGTGGCCCGCGGCTACCTCACGGGCTCGGGCCTGGCCGAGTACGAGCAGTCGCGCACGGTCTGCGGTCTCGCCCTCCCCGAGGGCCTGTCCGACGGTTCCGAACTGCCCGCCCCGATCTTCACCCCCGCCACCAAGGCCGAGGTCGGCGAACACGACGAGAACGTCTCGTACGAGGAGGTGGCCCGCCAGGTCGGCGCCGACGCCGCCGCGCAGCTGCGCCAGGCCACCCTCGCCGTCTACGGACGGGCCCGCGACATCGCGCGCGAGCGCGGGATCATCCTGGCCGACACGAAGTTCGAGTTCGGCTTCGACGGCGAGACGCTGGTGATCGCGGACGAGGTGCTGACCCCGGACTCCTCCCGCTTCTGGCCCGCGGACACCTGGCAGCCGGGCCGCCCGCAGCCCTCCTTCGACAAGCAGTACGTCCGCGACTGGCTGACCTCGCCCGCCTCCGGGTGGGACCGCAGGAGCGAGCAGCCGCCGCCCCCGCTCCCCGCGGAGGTCGTGGAGCGGACCCGCGCGAAGTACGTGGAGGCGTACGAGCGCCTGACGGGCACGCACTGGGGGTAGGGCCCGGGGGCACGGCGAAGGCCCCAAGAGCCCCCAGGACATAGAGAGGCCCCGACCGGAATCCCGGTCAGGGCCTTCTCCATGGAGCGGACGACGAGATTCGAACTCGCGACCCTCACCTTGGCAAGGTGATGCTCTACCAACTGAGCCACGTCCGCACCGGCGCTGTGCGCCATGTTGCGCGACCCACTATAGCCAACCCCGCTCGCGTGCGATGCGCGCCGCCGCATGCCGGTTCTCCGCGGAGAGCTTCGCGGCGGCGGAGGAGAGGTAGTTGCGGACGGTGCCGGGGGAGAGCGCGGCCCGCCGGGCGATCTCCGCGACAGGCGCCCCGTCGGCCGCCAACTCCAGTACCTCGGCCTCGCGGGCGGTCAGCGGGGAGTCCCCGGCGCTGATCGCGTCGGCCGCCAACTCCGGGTCCACATAACGGTTTCCGCCGTGTACGGTACGGATGATCTCGGCGAGCCGCCGCGCCGAGACGGTCTTCGGCACGAACCCGCGCACGCCCGCCGCCAGTGCCCGCTTCAGGTGCCCGGGCCGACCGTGACTGGTCACGATCATGCTCTGGCAGCCGGGCAGTTCGCGGCGCAGCG
>NZ_LIQY01000113.1 GCF_001418495.1 Streptomyces pathocidini
CAGCAGCGCGTGGCCATCGCGCGGGCGCTGGTGAAGCAGCCGAAGGTGCTGCTGGCCGACGAGCCGACCGGCAACCTCGACGAGTCGATGCGCGACGACATCGTCGACCTGCTGGAAGGGCTGTGGAAGGAGCACGGCCTGACCTTCGTCATGGTCACCCACGACAGCGCGATCGCCCGCCGCGCCCCGCGCCTGGCGACCATCAAAAAGGGCCGAGTGACGATCACGGACCGCTCGGCGGCCTGACGCCGGGGTTGCCGGTGGGAGGTGGCGGGTGTGCTCTGGTGGTGGAGGGACTTCGCGGCCGAGAGGAGCACGCCATGTCCACTTCCGCTCACCCCGCACTGCCCGGGCGCGCGCGCCACCGCCGCCCCAAGGAGCACCGGGTCGGTGCCCTCAGGGGCATGTCCGTGGGCATCCCGCTGACGCTGGGCATCGCCTACGGCCTGTACGCGGCCTGGCTGTCCAGCAACAACGGCGAGTCCAACACCTTCATCACCATCGTCGCGCTCGTGGGCGGCGCGGCCGTCGCGGCACTCTGCTTCCTGCTGGGCAAGGCCCAGCGGCGGCTGAAACGCGAGCAGCGCGCGGCCGCGTATGCGGTGCTCTTCGGCGGCGCGATGGGCTACCTGCAGAGCCTGAGCGGGGAGACATGGCTGAAGGCGGGATTCCTCGGGCTCTTCATGGGCCTAGGCATGGCCATCGTGGTCTTCTACCTCCGCTACACACACGAGAGTTGAGCACCACACGGGACCTGAGTGGCACGAGACTCTTGGAACTCACGAGACTCTCGGAAGAGCGGCACGAGACCCACGGGACTCGAGCCCAGGAGGCGGGGCGCCGCCCACGCTCACCCCCCGGCCGGCGCGACACCGATGGGGCAGGACTGGCCCGTGCCGCCGATGCCGCAGTAGCCGTTGGGGTTCTTGTCCAGGTACTGCTGGTGGTACGGCTCCGCCGGGTAGAACGGGCGGCCCTCCGCCGGGAGGATCTCCGTGGTGATCGACCCGTGGCCCGCCTTCGTCAGCACCGGCTGGAACGCCTCGCGCGAGGCCTCGGCGGCGGCCGCCTGCTCCGGGGAGTGGGTGTGGATCGCCGAGCGGTACTGCGTCCCCACGTCGTTGCCCTGGCGGAATCCCTGCGTGGGGTCGTGCGCCTCCCAGAAGACCTTGAGCAGCTGCGGGTACGAGACGACGGCCGGGTCGAAGACCACGCGCACCGCCTCGGTGTGCCCGGTCAGACCGCTGCACACCTCCTCGTATGCCGGGTTCGGGGTGTGCCCGCCCTGGTAGCCGACCAGCGTCGTCC
The DNA here is from genome assembly GCF_001418495.1 of Streptomyces pathocidini. Classification (GTDB taxonomy): domain Bacteria; phylum Actinomycetota; class Actinomycetes; order Streptomycetales; family Streptomycetaceae; genus Streptomyces; species Streptomyces pathocidini. The sequence goes on from NZ_LIQY01000113.1 coordinate 1,309, forward strand.
AGACCCCGGGGGTCTGCCAGAACTTCCGCTCGGCGCCCCAGAAGCAGCCCAGCCCGAAGTCGGCGACCTCCAGCCCCTCGGGGTAGGGGCCCAGGAGCGGATTGCCCAGCACCGTATGGCGATCCGGCACGGCGAACTCGGGGGTCTCGCGCCCGCGCAGCGCCTCCTCGGGGGTGGGCAGCCGGGTCTCGCGGCGGTTCAGGGACATCGGGCGACTCCTCGCATCGTGCATCCGAACAGGGAACGTGTGAGCCGGTCCGGGAATTCCTGGCTCGGCTGGCTCGGCTGGCTCGGCTGGCTCGGCTGGCTCGGCTGGCTCGGCTGGCTCGGCTGGCTCGGCTGGCTCGGCTGGCTCGGCTGGCTCGGCTGGCTCGGCTGGCTGGGCTAGCGCGGCATGGTGGCCGGGGTGCCGCCCGCGCGCTCCCAGCCCGCGACCGCCTGCGCCCGGTACGCCGCGTACACGCCCACCGGGTCCGGCTCGTAGGACCACGGCACCGCGCCCACGTGCCCGTCGACATGGCCCAGCTGCTCCATCGCCTCGGCGTAGCGCTCGGCTCGTACGAGGAACCAGACCAGCAGGTGGCGCACGTGCGGGAGCACGGGGTGGTCGGCTGGGACCGAGCGGGCCGCGAAGAGCGCGCCCTGGACGGCCCGGCCCACCACCTCGCTCTCGTACAGGCCGCGGACGACGTTCACCTCCGGCAGGTGCTCGAAGACCGCGAACAGCGGCAGGGCCGGCAGCAGGGACTTCTCCTGGGCCTGGGCCGAGCCCGCCGCGCCCTGAGCGAAGGCGTCTGCCTTCTCCTTCGAGCCGTGCCACTTCTCGCACCAGTAGTGCAGCGCCGCCAGGTGCGCGCCCATGTGCTGCGGCGCCCGGGAGGTGACCTTGGCCCACAGCTCCTCGAAGTCGGCCTCCCGATAGGCGAGCCCGCGTGCCACGGCCAGTTCGACGATGTACGGCGTGGGGTCGCCCGGGGCCAGGAGCGTGGCGCCTGCGCACACCGTCCGGGCCTCCTCCAGGATGATCCGGTACTCATCCGAGCCCGGCCCCGCCGAGGACTGCCACGCCTGCCGCACCAGGAACTCGGCGTGCACGACCGCGCCGCCCGCGTCCTTCGGCGCCTCCGCGCGCCAGGTCCGCAGCCAGCGGCCGCCGTCGCCCGGCGCCTCCGCCGACTCGGCTGCCGCCGCGCCCGCCAGCGTCTGGACCCGCTGCCAGCGCAGCTCCCAGGCGCCGGCGCCCGTCGTGGTGGCCAGCAGTTGGGCCGCCGGGCGCCAGTCCTGCGTGCGCCGTATGTCCTCCAGGGCCTCCGCCAGCTCCGGGTCGGGCCCCGGCAGGCGCACGTCCAGGCGGTCCGGTGGCGCGAAGCCGTACTGCCCGGGGTCGATGGCGGAGCCGTGGCCGCGCTGCGCCGCCCGGCCACCGCGCATGCGCCGCAGCACGGGCACGACCACCAGGCCGCCGATCATGGTGAGGGCGAGCAGAATGAGCAGTGTCTCCATGGTGTCCAGTGTCCCGTGTCGAGTGGCGGTCGGATGCCGCGCCGGATTCCGCCGCCGGATCCCGGGCCGCAGCCGGCCGCGTGCCGGTTGCCCTTCGTCTCTAGTACACCGGAGCGAGCCCCGGGGTTCCGTCCTCGCGGGGGCTACTCTCGGTCCATGAGCGACCAGCACGCGCATCAGGGGTTCGAGACCCGCGCCATCCACGCCGGCCAGGAGGCGGACCCGCTCACCGGGGCCGTCGTACCGCCGATCTACCAGGTGTCCACGTACAAGCAGGACGGTGTCGGCGGCCTGCGCGGCGGCTACGAGTACAGCCGCTCGGCCAACCCGACCCGCACCGCGCTGGAGCAGAACCTCGCCGCCCTCGAAGGCGGCCGGCGCGGGCTGGCCTTCGCCTCCGGCCTCGCCGCCGAGGACTGCCTGCTGCGCGCGCTGCTCGTGCCCGGCGACCACGTCGTCATCCCCAACGACGCCTACGGCGGCACCTTCCGGCTGTTCGCGAAGGTCGCCGAGCGCTGGGGCGTGCGGTGGTCGGTCGCCGACACCTCCGACGCCGCGGCCGTACGGGCGGCGCTCACCCCCGAAACCAAGATCATTTGGGTGGAGACGCCCAGCAACCCGCTTCTCGGCATCACCGACATCGCGGCGGTCGCCGACGCGGCGCGCGGCGCCGGGGCGCGGCTCGTGGTCGACAACACCTTCGCCAGCCCTTACCTCCAGCAGCCGCTCGCGCTCGGCGCGGACATCGTCGTGCACTCCACGACCAAGTACGTCGGCGGGCACTCCGACGTCGTCGGCGGCGCCCTCGTGGTCGGCGACGACGCGCTCGGCGACGAACTCGCCTTCCACCAGAACGCGATGGGCGCCGTCGCCGGCCCCTTCGACGCCTGGCTGACCCTGCGCGGCATCAAGACCCTCGCCGTCCGGATGGACCGGCACAGCGCCAACGCCGCGCGCGTGGCCGAACTCCTCACCGCCCACCCCAAGGTGAACCGCGTCTACTACCCGGGCCTGCCCGGGCATCCGGGCCACGAGACCGCCGCCAAGCAGATGCGGTCCTTCGGCGGCATGGTCTCCTTCCGCGTCGCGGGCGGCGAGCAGGCGGCCGTCGAAGTCTGCGACCAGGCCCGGCTCTTCACGCTCGGCGAGTCCCTGGGCGGCGTCGAGTCGCTGATCGAGCACCCCGGCCGGATGACCCACGCCTCGGTCGCGGGCTCCGCCCTGGAGGTGCCCGCCGACCTGGTGCGGTTGTCGGTCGGCATCGAGGCGGTCGACGACCTGCTCGCCGACCTGGCCCAGGCCCTGGGCTGACCCGGGCCCCGCTACGAGGACGGCCCCGGCTGCTCGACGGCCGGGGCCGTCACCAGCTACGCCGGGGATGTCGCCACCTCCCCGCCGGGGCCGTCACCAACCCTCCAGCGGCGGTGTGGTGCCGGCGGGCGGTACGTCCCACGGCCGGGTCGCCGCGGCCCACACCGAGAAGGCCGCCGCGGCGGCGACGAGCAGCGCCCACCCCGCGGCCCGCAGGACATGGCGCCGGGCCAGGATCCGCTGCCCCCGCTCGGCCGCTCGCGCCGCCAGATCCGGCGGTACGAGTGGGTGCGGCCCGTCCAGCATCCTGCGGACCTCGTCCTGCCCGCGGTCGCGAAGACTCATGGCGCCCTCACCGCGTGCCCCTCGCCCTCCTCTGAGGAGCGCCTCTCACCGGTGGGGCGCCCGGCGTCCGCGGGATGCGCCTCACCGGATACCGAGGGCGGCGCGGGGGGCCGGCTGCGCAGCGTGGACGTGGCGCGCAGGCAGATCGCGCGGATCCGCTCGGCGGGGAGCCCGAGTTGGGCCGCGGCCTGCTCCTCGGCCACGCCCTCGTAGAACCGGAGCACGACCACCAGGCGCTCCTGCGGCGTGAGCCGCGCGAGCGCCCCTCCGCGCGGGTGCCGCCGCCACATGGTGCGGGCGAAGCGGGTGGCGAGCTCCTGGCGTGTGCGGTCGTACGGATCCTCGCCGTGGAGGCGGTCCCACGCCGCGAACGTACGGGCCAGGGCTGCGGTCAACAGCCGTTCCGCCGCCGCGGGGTCACCGGTCAGCAGTGTGGCGGCATGCAGAAGCCGGCCTGCCGCGCCCGCGACGAACGCCTCGAACTCCCGGGCGCGGCGGCACTGTTGTGCTGCCCGCCGCTCTCGCACCGCGCCTCCCCGCTCCATGGGACGGCAGTGGCGCTCGGAGGTCAAGGCTCCTGCGGCGAATGGCGAACGGTGCGCGGCCCAAAGTGGATTCCACCTGTCTATCTATGAAGTGGGAGGTGGCCAATTTTCCGCTTCTGTCGCGAAGGGATCCGCGTAGCCTCTCAGGGGTATTGAGATTCCCTCGTACTCAGGAAACAAGGACTCCATGCGCCTCAGCCGATCACTGACATTTCTGGCCACCGCGGCCGTCGGTGGCCTTCTGGTCTCCGCTTCCCCTGCCTCCGCCGCCACTTGGGAGGAAAATCCACTGGAGATCGCGTATGCCGCGCTGGGGGACTCCTATTCGTCAGGCGTGGGAGCCGGCTCCTACGATCCCGGCAGCGGGGCCTGCAAGCGCAGCGAGAGCGCTTATCCGTCGCTGTGGGCACAAGCAAACGGCGCTTCGGACTTCCAGTTCGCCGCCTGCAGTGGTGCCACGACAGAGGACGTGCTCAAGAACCAACTCGCCGCGCTGAGCGAGAATACCGACCTCGTGAGCATCGGAATCGGCGGCAATGACGCCGGCGCCATCGATGCGGTTGCCGCCTGCTTCGCCGGCACGCATGAGCAGTGCGAGGAAGTGGTGAAGAAGTCGGAGGAGTACGTCACCGACGCATTGCCGAAACAGCTGAAGAAGGTCTACGACGAGATCGGGGAGCGCGCGCCGGGCGCTGACATCGTGGCCGTGGGATACCCCTATCTGTTCACCGGTGACGGTCCGGGGCCAGAGTCGGCGACGGGGCAGCGCATGAGCCCGGAGAACCAGCGGCTCGTCAACGCGGCAACCGGCCTTCTCAACAAGGTCATTCAAGAAACGGCAGAAGACGAGGGCCACTACTTCGCCGACGTACAGAAAGCGTTCGACGGCCACGCGAGCAACTCGCAGGAGCCGTGGATCCATCGCCCCACCCTGCCTCCCGAGCAGTCCTTCCACCCCAATAGCCAGGGCCAGAGGCTCGGCTACCTCCCCTCCTTCAGCGCGGTTGTCGACGACATACGGAACGGCGAGGAGGACGAGGACAACTACGGCCCCGACATGACGCTCTCCAAGATGCCGGCCAAGGTCGAGATCGGTGGGGACTGGACGACCCTGAAGCTCCGTGTCGAAAACAATTCGGACAAGGTCCTCGGCCGGTGGGCGCCGGGACTGGTGTACGGGGCGCAGTTCCCCGATGGTGGCGAGCCGATAGAGCCGGAGTGCGACAAGTCCGAAGTGGAGTTCCGCGAGGGTCAGGGAGCCTGGCGGAAGTCGGAGATAAATGCCGGGTATTTCAACTGTGCTGCAGAGCCCGGTGGGTACGGGATCACGATCCAGCCCGGCGAGAGCGTCGACTACACGTTCCGCGTGAAGTTCAACGAGGGTACGCCGGCCGGTGACTGGTGGATCTACGGTCTGGGGGCGTCGCACACCGATGGCAACGCACTCTCGGTCACTGAGGATCAGTTCTTCAAGACGGTTGCCCGAGCCGGCGACCCCACCACTGCTCCCACGACGCCTCCCATGACTCCGCCCACCACTGTTCCCACGGACAAGCCCGACGTGGTGGCCCCTCCCGTAAGCGCCGACCCGACGCCCGGCGCCACACCGCCGGCCACCGCCAAGCCGACCGCCGCCCCGGCCTCGCCCGGTAAGAACGACTCCCTCGCCTCGACCGGTTCAAGCGGCTGGAAGTTGCCCCTGATGGTCGGCCTCGGCCTTTTCGCCGGGGGTGGCGCCCTCATCTGGGCAGTCCGCAGGAAGCTCTAGGCGCTCCCGACACCACTTCAGGCACTCACAACACCATGGGGTGAAGGGCTTCGGGACGCCGAAGCCCTTCATCGCTCGCCGGTACATGTCCCCTATCGAGAGAAACGAGTTCACCATGTCCGAAGAGCAGGGTGCTGAGCGCGGGCGCCGTAACTTTCTGGGTAAGACCGTGCTCGGCGGAACAGCCGCGCTGGCCCTGGGCGCGGTCGCCCTTCCCAAGGCGGGTGCGTCGGAGGCGCCGCGCAAAGCGCTTCAGCCGGGCGACGTGCACATACCTGGACCCACCAGGATGACCCAGGACGAGGCGGCCGCCGGTGACGACGGGCCCCGGGTCCACACCCGTGAGGAGTGGCGAGCTCTGGCGCCCACCAGCGTCGTGGCGCCGGAGCCGTTCACGCCCGGGCTGATCGTGATCCACCACATGGCCAACCAGAACGTCACCGACGATTCGCAGGAATGGGCCTTTGAGATGCAGCGGAGGTGCCAGCACTCCCACATGAACGGCAACGGCTGGCGGGACATCGGCCAGCAGCTGACGATCAGCCGCGGCGGCCACCTCATGGAGGGGCGGGACGGTTCCCTTCAGGCCATCAAGGGCGGCAAGCACGTCGTCGGCGCGCACACGGCCAACTGGAACACGGCGACCATCGGCATCGAGAACGAGGGCACCTATACGAGCGCGCTGCCGACGGACGCGCAGTGGGACAAGCTCGTCGAGACCTGTGCGTGGCTGTGCAAGGAGTACGGCCTCGCGCCGATGACCGCGATCGTGGCGCATCGGGACCTCAACCAGCCCTACCGGCCCGGCTCCACCCTGTGCCCGGGCAACGCCTTCTACAAGAAGATGCCCCAGCTGCGGGCCGATGTGGCCACGAGGATGGGCCTGCCCGTGGGGAACGGCTCGCCCAACCACGTGGAGGAGAACATCAGCCTCACCGCCGCCGAGCAGAAGCGCCTCGGCAAGGACGACCACGGGTCCGCGGTCGGCGACCGGGACCCGAAGCCGTAGCTCGGCCGGCACGCCGCCGGGGCCCGCACACAAAGGGCCCCGGCGGCGCGCCGTCGAGGCTCGTCTAGGCCGGGGACGTCCCCTGGGCCGGGGGAGCGGGTGCCGCCATGCGGGCGGAGAGCGCCTCGTTGAAGCGGGTGAGCAGCGTGCAGAACGTCTGCCGCTCCTCCTCGGCCCAGTCCTCCGTCAGCAGCTCCATCAGCTGCCGCCGCGAGGAGCGCACCTCCTCCAGGCGGGCCTTGCCGCGCGGGGACAGCTGGAGCACCACGGCCCGCCCGTCCTCCGGGTGGGAGGTGCGCTTGACCAGGCCGGTGTCGACGAGCGGTGCGACCTGCCGCGTCACGGTCGAGGAGTCGATGCCCATGCCGGCCGCGAGCGCCTTGACGCCCATCGGCCCCTCCTTGTCCAGGCGGTTGAGCAGCAGATACGCGGCACGGTCCATCGAGTTGCGGACCTGGCCCACGCCGCCCAGTCGGGTCTGCTCGGCACGTCGGGCGAAAAGGGCCACTTGGTGTTGCAGTGCGTCGAGTAGTCCGCTGTCTGAAAGTGCATCCCGGCCGGAGGCTGGAGGAGCGGTCGTCACATCCGGAGTGGTGGGCATGGCCTGGGCTCACTTCGTGGGAACGGGCTGTGTTGCGCACAGAGTACGCGGCCGGAGCCATCACTCGTACGGGTCAGTGAAAATACTGTGAAGCCCAGGCCACGTCTGCCTTCCCGGCGCCGCGCGCCGTGCCGGACGGGAGCTGCGAGACTTGGCCCATGGCTGAAAACGATGGGCCGGTCGACCCCACCTCCGCCGCCCCTACGCCGGACCTGACCGAGATCACCATCGACGAGGTCCGCGCGGCGCACAAGCTCCTCTCCGGGGTTGCCCGGATGACGGCCATGGAGGGCAGCAGGCACCTGAGCCAGCTGGTGGGCACTCCGGTACACCTCAAGTGCGAGAACCTCCAGCGGACCGGTTCCTTCAAGGTGCGCGGCGCGTACGTGCGGATCGCGGGCCTGGGCCCGGGGCAGCGCGCGGCCGGCGTGGTCGCGGCCAGTGCGGGCAACCACGCGCAGGGAGTCGCCCTCGCGGCCTCGCTGCTGGGCGTCCGCTCGACCGTCTTCATGCCCTCGGGCGCGCCCCTCCCGAAGGTCGCGGCCACCCGGGAGTACGGCGCCGAGGTGCGGCTGCACGGCCAGGTCGTGGACGAGACGCTGCGCGCGGCCCAGGAGTACGCGCGCGAGACCGGCGCCGTCTTCATCCACCCCTTCGACCACCGGGACGTGGTGGCCGGGCAGGGCACGGTGGGCCTGGAGATCCTGGAGCAGTGCCCCGAGGTCAGGACGATCGTCGTCGGCATCGGCGGCGGCGGTCTGGCGGCGGGGATCGCCGTGGCGGTCAAGGCACTGCGACCGGATGTGAGGGTGGTCGGTGTGCAGGCGGAGGGCGCGGCGGCGTACCCGCCCTCGCTGGCGGCCGGGCGGCCGGTGGTGCTGGAGTCGATGGCGACGATGGCCGACGGCATCAAGGTCGGGCGGCCGGGCGAGGTGCCCTTCAAAATCATCGGCGACCTCGTGGACGAGGTCCGTACGGTCTCCGAGGACGAGCTCTCCAGTGCGCTGCTGCTGTGCCTGGAACGGGCGAAGCTCGTGGTGGAGCCGGCCGGGGCCAGCTCGGTGGCGGCGCTGCTGTCTCGGCCGGGCACCTTCGAAGGGCCGGTCGTGGCGGTGCTGTCCGGCGGCAACGTGGACCCGCTGCTGATGCAGCGGGTGCTGCGGCACGGCATGGCGGCCGCCGGGCGCTATCTGTCGCTGCGGCTGCGGCTGACGGACCGTCCAGGGGCGCTCGCGACGCTTCTCGGGGTGTTGTCAGTGGTCGACGCTAACGTCCTTGACGTGAGCCACGTACGGACCGATCCGCGGCTCGGACTCACGGAGGCGGAGGTGGAGTTGCACCTGGAGACGAAGGGACCCGAGCACTGCGCCGAGCTGGAGGCGGCCCTGCGGGAGGCGGGCTACACGATCATCACGTAGGCAAACGGCCATCACGGAGGTGCGTGCGGCCCGTGCGGGGCGGACTCCGTCGCGTAGGGCGGACTCCACCGAAAAGTATCGCGACATATCGCGTCTGCGGTATGGTTGGCGGCCCGGTCACGGCTTGATCCGGCTTCAGTTCACGACAAACCACCCCATGACAACTGGGAGAACATTCATGCCAGGCGCCATTTACGCCGAGGGTCTCGTGAAGACCTTCGGCGATGTGAGGGCTCTGGACGGCGTCGACCTGGACGTGCCCGAGGGCACCGTGCTGGGACTGCTGGGCCCGAACGGCGCCGGCAAGACCACCGCGGTACGGGTGCTGACGACGCTGCTCCAGCCCGACAGCGGCAGGGCGGTCGTCGCCGGCCTCGACGTGGTCAGGCAGCCGAACGACGTCCGCAGAGCCATAGGCCTGTCCGGCCAGTTCGCGGCCGTCGACGAGTACCTCACCGGCCGCGAGAACCTCCAAATGGTCGGCCAGCTCTACCAGATGAGCGCCCGCGACGCGAAAGCGCGCGCGCAGCAGCTGCTGGAGCGCTTCAACCTCGCCGACGCGGCCGACCGCACCGCCAAGACCTACTCCGGCGGCATGCGACGCCGGCTCGACCTGGCCGCCGCGCTGGTCGTCAGCCCGCCCGTGATGTTCATGGACGAGCCGACCACCGGCCTCGACCCACGGAACCGGCAGGCGCTGTGGGAGGTCATCGAGGAGCTCGTCGCGGGCGGCACGACCCTGCTGCTCACCACGCAGTACCTGGAGGAGGCCGACCGCCTTGCGCACGACATCTGCGTCATCGACCACGGCAAGGTCATCGCGCGCGGCACCTCCGACCAGCTCAAGGCCCAGACCGGCGGCGAGCGCGTCGAGGTCGTCGTGCACGACGCCGCCCACCTGACGGGCGCCACCGAGATCGTGCGCGGCTTCGGCAAGGGCGAGGCCAGCGTCGAGACCCACACCCGCAAGATCACCGTGCCGGTCGCAGGCGGTGCCAAGCTGCTCGCCGAGGTCATCCGCGAACTCGACACCCGGGGCATCGAGATCGACGACATCGGGCTGCGCCGCCCGACCCTGGACGACGTCTTCATCTCCCTGACCGGGCACGCGGCCGAAACCGAGAACGAGGCCGCAAACGAGACCGCGAACGAGGCGGAGCGGAAGGAGAACGCCAAGTGACCGCCGTGACCACCGCCATCAAGCCCCGCGGCGCGCTGAGCCAGTCCGTACGGGACTCGCTGATCGTGGCCAAGCGCAACCTGATCCGGATGGCGCGCATCCCCGAGGTCGTGATCTTCGGGCTGATTCAGCCGATCATGTTCGTGGTGCTGTTCAGCTACGTGTTCGGTGGCTCGATCAGCGTCGGCGGCAACCTCAGCCCCGACGTCTACCGCGAGTTCCTGATGGCGGGCATCTTCGCGCAGACCGTCACGTTCGCCACGGCGGGCGCCGGCGCGGGCATCGCCGAGGACATGCACAAGGGCCTCATCGACCGCTTCCGGTCGCTGCCGATGGCCCGCGGCGCGGTCCTCACCGGCCGTACGCTCGCCGACCTCGTGCAGACCACGCTGACCGTCATCGTGCTGGCGATCGTCGCGGTGATCGTCGGCTGGCGGGTCCACGAGGGCATCCCCAAGATGCTGGCCGGCTTCGGGCTGCTGCTCCTGCTCGGTTACGCCTTCTCCTGGATCGGCGCGCTGATCGGCCTGACCGTGCGGACCCCCGAGGCGGCCACCTCCGGTGGCCTGATCTGGCTGTTCCCGCTGACGTTCATCTCCAACGCGTTCGTCCCGTCCAACAACATGCCGACCGTCCTGCGCCACATCGCCGAGTGGAACCCGTTCAGCGCCACCGTGCAGGCCTGTCGCGAGCTCTTCGGCAACCTGCCGCCGAACTACCCGGTGCCGGACGCCTGGCCGATGCAGCACCCGGTGCTGGCCTCGGTCATCTGGTCGGTGCTGATCATCGCGTTCTTCCGGACGCTGTCGGTGCGCAAGTACCGCTCCGCGGCCGCCTGATGAGGGCCTGACCGGACAGCGGCAACACGAACGAGCCCCCGCCCGTCACGGGCGGGGGCTCGTTCGTGTTCGCGGGGGCGTCAGCCCTGGTACGGCTTGGCGTCGAGGATGCGCACCGAGGCCGTGCGGCCGTTCGGCAGTTCGTAGTCGGCGTCCTGGCCCACCTTCTTGTCCAGGACACCGCGACCCAGGGGCGACTGCGGCGAGTAGGTCTCGATGTCGGCGCTCGCGTACTCGCGGGAGGCCAGCAGGAAGGTCAGGGTGTCGTCGGGGTCGCCGCCGAAGGCGATGGTCACGACCATGCCGGGCGCCACCACACCGGTGTCCGCGGGAGCCTCGCCGACCTTGGCCGACTGCAGCAGCTGCGTCAGCTGGCGGACCCGGAGCTCCTGCTTGCCCTGCTCCTCCTTGGCGGCGTGGTACCCGCCGTTCTCCCGCAGGTCACCCTCCTCCCGGGCCGCCTCGATCTTCTTGGCGATCTCGGTGCGTGCGGGACCCGACAGGTACTCCAGCTCGGCCTTGAGCTGGTCGTACGCCTCCTGGGTGAGCCAGGTGACGTTCTCGCTGGTCTGGGTCACAGGTGCTCCTCGTCGGTACTGGGGAATACAAAGCAACGCCCTACCCGGAGCATTGCGCCATGACGGGTGGGCGAAACCACGAGCCTAACAATTACGGCGGGAAAGGGGGAGGAGGAAAACCGCTAAAAGTGCATATGTGCAGGTCAGCGGCTTGGTCGGCTCGCGCCCGCTGCCTTGCAGCCGATCAGTTCCACGGCCGTCGCCCGCCGCGTCGTACGGACCGTCCCGACCTCGTCGATCCGGCTCTCGCGCCGGTCGAAGCGGAGGTCCTTCCAGCCGACCTCGCTGCCGTCCTCGGCCTGGGCGCGCAACGTGCACACTCCGGGGGTGTCCGCGTCCTTGCGGACCTCGAGGTGCACCTCGACCGCGGCGTCCGAAACCACCTTGAACTTGATCAGCTCACCGCTGACCTGCTGGCCCGCGACGTAGTGGTACCCCGACCAGCCGACCACCGCCAGCAGCCCGGCCCCCAGCACGGCTCCGACGACCTTCAGACCGCGGTCCGCGCGGGCGTCGGCGGAGCGCCCGTAGCGCGCGGCCACCCGCTCCTCGCCCGTGGCGGTCATGGTCGTTCCTCCCGCGGTGCGGGCGGTGGAATTTACCGGCCCTCGTTTGGGTCACTATAGAAGGCGCCTTCTCCGGCCGGAGAAGCGGGCCGCACCCCATACCGACCTGTATCGAGGACTTGAGGATCGAGTCTTGACCGAGACCGAGCAACTGCGATTGATGGCTGTCCACGCCCACCCCGACGACGAGTCGAGCAAGGGCGCGGCCACCATGGCCAAGTACGTGTCCGAGGGGGTGGACGTGCTGGTCGCCACCTGCACCGGTGGGGAACGCGGCTCCATCCTCAACCCCAAGTTGCAGGGTGACCCGTACATCGAGGAGCACATCCACGAGGTGCGCGCCAAGGAGATGGACGAGGCGCGCCAGATCCTGGGCGTCAAGCAGTCCTGGCTGGGCTTCGTGGATTCCGGGCTGCCCGAGGGCGACCCGCTGCCGCCGCTGCCCGAGGGGTGCTTCGCCCTCCAGGACGTGGACGAGGCCGCGGGCGCGCTGGTGAAGCTGATCCGCGAGTTCCGGCCGCACGTGATCACCACGTACGACGAGAACGGCGGCTACCCGCACCCCGACCACATCATGACCCACAAGATCTCGATGGTGGCCTTCGAGGCCGCCGGAGACCCGGCGAAGTACCCGGAGGCGGGCGAGCCCTGGCAGCCGCTGAAGCTCTACTACAACCAGGGCTTCAACCGGCCGCGCACCGTCGCCCTCCACGAGGCGCTGCTCTCGCGCGGCATGGAGTCGCCTTACGGGGAGTGGCTGGAGCGGTGGAAGGAGTTCGAGCGGGTCGAGCGGACGCTGACCACGCACGTGCCCTGCGCCGAGTTCTTCCCCGTCCGGGACAAGGCGCTGATCGCGCACGCCACGCAGATCGATCCCGACGGCGGCTGGTTCCGGGTGCCGATGGAGATCCAGCAGAAGGTCTGGCCGACGGAGGAGTACGAGCTCGCGAAGTCGCTCGTCGACACCTCCCTCCCCGAGGACGACCTCTTCACGGGCATCCGGGAGAATTGAGCCCATGACGCTTCCGACCACCCACCTCGCCGTGACGCAGCTCGTCCCGCTCGCCAAGGAGCTGGACGAGAACAAGGTGACGCCCGGCATCCTCGGTTTCATCGTCTTCGCGCTGCTCGGCGGGGCCGTGTGGATGCTCATGAAGAGCATGAACAAGCAGTTCAAGAAGATCGACTTCGAAGAGGTCCCGGTCGACGCGAAGCGCGACTGAGGGCGGCCGGTCCCCGCGAGCGGCGGGCTGCCTCGGCAGCCCGCCGCCGTCAGGTTTCCCGGACCTCACTGGGGCGACTTGCCCAGTGAGACGCCCATGACCTCTCTGGAGTGGCGGCCTGGGACCATGCCCAGGGCCCAGGCCTGCCAGCCGGTCTCCGGTTCGACACCGCGCTCGAGTACCAGCGCGTACGCCTCCGCGCAGCCCTCCAGCTTTCGGTCGCGCGCGGGGTGCGGCTCCCGCAGGAGCCGGGCCAGCTCCTCCTGGGCCACCGCGGTGCCGACCACCGAGCCGCCCGCCGAGGCGAACGGCAGCAGCGTGCAGCGCAGGAACCGCGCCCAGTCCCCGCCGCGCCGGTCGCCGTAGGAGGCGAAGAGGCGGCCCGCCTCGTCGCACAGCTCCAGCGCCTGCGCCGAGCGGCCGTTCCCCGCGTCGATCACGGCCAGCTCCAGACACGACCAGGCCTCGCCGTGGGCCACCCCGACCCGGTGGAAGTCCAGCCGGGCGTCCTGGAGCAGCTGGCGGGCGAACCCGCTGTTGCGCAGCGAACCGGTGCGGGCCGCCCGCTGGTCGCGGGTGACGCGCGCCGAGTGGTGGCGGGCGCAGGCCAGCCCGTACACGTCCCGCATGCGGCTGAACATCGTGCGGGACCGCTCCAACTCCCTTACCGACGCGTCGTGTTCGGCCTGCTCCTCAAGGGCCTGGCCCAGGTAGTAGCGCGTCCAGGCCTCGCCGCGCGCGTCCTCGTTGTCGCGGTGGCGCGAGAGGGCCTGGCGCAGCTGGTCGGCCGCGGCGCCCGGGTCGCCGTCCACCAGCCGGGCCCGGGCCAGCTGCGTCAGCGCCCAGGCCTCGCCGCGGCCGTCCCGGGTGCTCGCGTAGCGGTCCAGGGCCAGGCGCAGCTCCCGCTCCGCCTCCGGGACCTCGCCCGTGCGCAGATACACCTGGCCGAGCTGGAAGTGCGCCCACGCCTGGCCGTGCACGCTCTCGCTGCCCCGGTGCAACTCCAGCGCCGTGCGCAGCAGTTCCATCGCCTCGGACAGCTGGGCCCGGTCGCGCTCGACGGCGGCCAGCGCGTGCAGGGTCCAGGCCCGGTCGCCGTCCAGCTCCGGCCCGGCCTGCATGTCCAGTGCCCGCCGGAGCTTCCCGGCGGCCTCCGGGAGGTTGCCCTGGTGGTGCAGAGTGATGCCGAGATCGCGCAGCGCCCGGGCCGCGCCCGCAGGATGCTGCGCCTCCACGTAGAGGTCCACCACCGACGACAGGGTGGTGCGGGCCCGGTCCAGCTCGCCGAGCTGGCGGGCCGCGACGCCGGTGCGCCACTGCACGGAGCGCGCCAGCAGGCCTCGGTCGGCTGCCTTGGTCAGCTCGCTCAACTCGCCCAGCCGGTACAGGTCTCCGCGCAGCAGGCAGTAGTCGCACAGCGCGCCCAGCAGGTGCAGCACCACCGACTGGTCCACTTCCTCGGTGTGGCGCAGCTCGGCGGTGATGAAGCTCGACTCGTCGTCCAGCCAGCGCAGCGCGGCGTCCAGGGTGGTGAAGCCGTGCGGGCCGACGGCGCCCTCCTGGGAGGTGCGGTCTGCGCGGGTCGAGGTGTTGCCGTCGACCAGCCGGATCACCGAGTCCGCCAGCTCCGCGTAGCTGCGGATCAGCCGCTCCTGGGCGGCCGAGCGCTCGCCCGCCTCCTCCTGATCCAGCAGCCGGGCCTGCGCGAAGCCGCGCACCAGGTCGTGCAGCCGGTAGCGGCTGCCGCGGACGTGCTCGATCAGCCCCGCCCTGGCCAGGGCGGTCAACTGGCGCTCCGCCTCCTGCTCGTCGGTGGCCAGCAGGGCGGCAGCCGCTGCCGTGCCCAGGCTGGCGCGGCCCGCCAGCGGCAGTCTGCGCAGCAGTCGGCGCGCGCCGTCCGGCTGGTCGGCGTACCGCAGCCGCAGTGCCCGCTCCACCGGTTCCATCGGGCCGTACGCCGCGAGGTCGGCCACCAGACCGCCCGGCGTACGGGCGCCCAGCGAGGACCCGGCCACGCGCAGCGCCAGCGGCAGCCCGCCGCACAGCTCGCGTATCCGGTCGCCCGACTCTAGGTCGTACGGGCCCGTCGACTGCTCCGCCACCGCGTTCAGCAGCTCCTCGGCCGCGGCCGCCTCCAGGGGCTCGACCGCCAACTGGTGGACCCGGGCCGGGAGTTCCGGTGGCAGATCGAGCGGTTCGCGGGAGGTGACCAGCAGCAGGCTGTCGGAGCGCTCCGGCAGCAGCACCCGCACCTGCTCCGGGTCCGAGGCACCGTCCAGGACGACCGTGACCGGCAGGCCCGTCACATGCTGGTGGTAGAGCTCGCTGAGCCGCTTGACCTGCTGCTCGGGGGAGGAGCGCTCGCGGAACAGCAGCTGCTCGCGGGGAGCGCCGAGCCGGTTCAGCAGATGCAGCAGCGCGTCCCGGACCGGCAGCGGTGGCTCGCCCGGGCTGTCTCCGCGCAGATCCACCACGCACGCCCCGCGGAACTGGTCCCGCAGATGATGCGCGGCCCGCACGGCCAGCGTGGTGCGCCCGGAGCCCGGGGCGCCGTGCAGCACCACTACCGTCGGCTTCGTCTCGGTGCTCGCCCGGGAGGCGTGCACCCACTGCGCTATCCGCAGCAGCTGGGCCCGCCGCCCCACGAACGGGCCGTCCTCCTCCGGCAGATGGCCGAAGGACTGCTGGAGCACCGTCCGCTGCCGGGCCGCCTCGCTCCGCTCGTCGCCCGCCCGCGCCCCGCGACCCACGGGGGCGCTCGAGCCGCCCTGGCGGGCCGACGGCACCCCTGGCGCCACGCTGCCGCGGCGCGTGGCGGCGGCCAGCATCCGCTGCTGGTCGAGGAACGGCCGGATGCCTCGCACCTCCAGCGCCGTCAGCCACTCCAGTCTCAACTGCTCGGCGCCGCCCGGCTGGTTCCGCAGCCCGGCGCGGCGGTGCGCCGAGGGCCAGTGCCCCGCCGTGAGCTTGAGCAGCGCGGTCACCAGACCCACCACGGCCACCACGGCGGCCACACCCAGAGCGGTGCCCGCCGGCGTCCCGTACCCGAGGTCCGCGGTGAAGGCGGCGACCGCGGCCGCTACCGCCACCAGGGCGGGTGTGCCCAGCGCCTGGCGGGAGAGCCGCTGGCCCAGGGGTGGGTGCGCGGCGGCCGATTCGTCCAGCGCGCGCACGTACGCGCCGTACTCCTCGGCGGCCGACGCCGCCAGTTCGTCCAGCGCCTCTCTCGCCCGCCCCGTGAGCAGCGTCCCGTCCGTGCGCCCGCCGGAGCGGCGCACTTCCTCTTCCACGGCGCGCGCCAACAGCCGCTCCGCTTCCGTCCGATGACCCTCCCGCAGGACGGACAGTGAGCCCGGCATCCCGCTTCCCCCTCCACCAGCGATCGTCTCGTCGTACGCAGAAGTCTTCCCCCTCTTCGCCGATTCCGGCAGGCCTGTGGAAAACCCGCCTGTGGACAACTCGGGGAAGACCGTCGGGTGAGACAGGATGGGAACATGCCGAACCGACTGGCGCACGAGACGTCCCCCTACCTCCTCCAGCACGCCGACAACCCTGTCGACTGGTGGCCCTGGGCGCCGGACGCGTTCGCCGAGGCGCGCCGGCGCGACGTGCCCGTGCTGCTGAGCGTCGGCTACTCCTCCTGCCACTGGTGCCACGTCATGGCGCACGAGTCCTTTGAGGACGGTGACACCGCCGCGTACATGAACGGGCACTTCGTGTCCGTGAAGGTGGACCGGGAGGAGCGGCCCGACGTGGACGCGGTCTACATGGAGGCCGTGCAGGCGGCGACCGGGCAGGGAGGCTGGCCCATGACCGTCTTCCTGACCCCCGACGCCGAGCCGTTCTATTTCGGTACCTACTTCCCGCCCAGCCCGCGCCACGGCATGCCGTCCTTCCGGCAGGTCCTGGAGGGCGTGGCGGCCGCGTGGGACGACCGTCGCGAGGAGGTCGGGGACGTCGCCGGGCGGATCGTGCGCGAGTTGTCCTCCCGCTCCGACTCCCTGACCGCGGCCGGGACTTCACCGCCCTCCGAGGCCGAGCTGCACGCGGCGCTGCTCGCCCTGACCCGTGAATACGACGCCTCGCGCGGTGGTTTCGGCGGTGCGCCGAAGTTCCCGCCGTCCATGGCCCTGGAGTTCCTGCTGCGCCATCACGCCCGCACCGGCTCCGAGGGCGCCCTGCAGATGGCGCTGGACACCTGCGAGGCGATGGCCCGCGGCGGCATCTACGACCAGCTCGGCGGCGGCTTCGCCCGCTACTCGGTGGACCGGGACTGGAAAGTTCCGCACTTCGAGAAGATGCTCTACGACAACGCGCTGCTCTGCCGGGTGTACGCGCATCTGTGGCGGGCCACGGGCTCCGACCTGGCGCGGCGGGTGGCGCTGGAGACCGCCGACTTCATGGTGCGTGAGCTGCGCACGGAGGAAGGCGGGTTCGCCTCGGCGCTCGACGCCGACAGCCCCGCGTTCGAGGGCGCGGATGCCACTACGGGCAAGCGTGTTGAGAGTGCGGACGCTGCCATGGGTACGTACGTCGAGGGCGCGGGCGCTGCCACAGGTACGTACGTCGAGGGTGCCTACTACGTCTGGACGCCCGAGCAGCTGCGTACGGTTCTCGGTGAGGAGGACGCCCGGCTCGCTGCCGGGTACTTCGGCGTCACGGAGGAGGGCACCTTCGAGAAGGGGGCCTCCGTGCTCCAACTCCCGGGCGAGGAAAAGGGGAGCGGCAGCGCGGAGCGTTTCGTTGGAAGGGCGGTGGTGGGAGACGGGCGGGCCGACGCGGCCCGCATCGAGTCGATCCGGCAGCGGCTGCTGGCCGCGCGCGAGGAGCGGCCGCGGCCCGGCCGCGACGACAAGGTCGTCACCGCGTGGAACGGCCTGGCCGTCGCGGCGCTCGCCGAGACCGGGGCCTACTTCGACCGGCCCGACCTGGTCGACGCCGCGCTGGACGCCGCCGACCTGATCGTCCGCGTCCACATGGACCCCGCGGGCCGCCTCTCCCGCACCTCGCGCGACGGTGCCGCGGGCGCCAACTTCGGTGTCCTGGAAGACTACGCGGACACGGCTGAAGGCTTCCTCGCTCTGTCCGCGGTCACCGGCGAGGGTGTGTGGGTTGAGTTCGCCGGGCTGCTGCTGGACACCGTGCTCCGCCACTTCACCGGAGGGGGCAAGACCGGAGGAGACAAGGGGGAGGGCGGCCCGGGGAACGGGGCGCTGTACGACACCCCCGACGACGGCGAGGCGCTGATCCGGCGGCCCCAGGACCCGACCGACAACGCAGCCCCGTCCGGCTGGACGGCGGCCGCCGGGGCGCTCCTGTCCTACGCCGCCTGCACCGGCAGCTCCCGCCACCGGGAGGCGGCCGAGCGGGCGTTGGGCGTGGTCAGGGCGCTCGGGCCGCGCGCCCCGCGGTTCATCGGCTGGGGTCTGGCGGTCGCCGAGGCGCTGCTGGACGGGCCGCGCGAAGTGGCCGTGGTGGGCCCCGCCGCCGACCCGGCCACCGCCGCACTGCACCGCACGGCGCTGCTGGGTACGGCCCCCGGCGCGGTCGTCGTGCTCGGCGAGCCGGGCGCCGGGGCCGAGGACGTACCGCTGCTGCGCGACCGGCTGCTGCTGAACGGCCGCCCCGCCGCGTACGTGTGCCGGAACTTCACCTGCGACGCGCCGACGGCCGAGCCGTCCGTGCTCGCCGGGAAGGTCGGGAAGGCCGCTGGCACCGGGGCCTGAGCTGAGAGGCGGGAGCCTGTGCCGAGGGACGAGGCCTGAGTTGGGGCACGGGCTTGAGCCAGGGCACCGGTGCCTGAGTTGAGGGGGGAGAGGGAGCCCTGAGCCGGGGCGCGGGCCTGAGCTGAAGGGCGAGCCTGAGCTGAAGGGCGAGCCTGAGCCGGGGAGTGGGGTCTGCCCCGGCGCCGGGGCCTGGGCTGCGGCGCGAGGTCTTAGTCGAGGGGCAGTCCGGGTTGGAGGGGGAGGCCGGTGGCGAGGGTGTCGACGGTGCGGTCCAGGATGTCCACCAGGTCCTTGGCCGCTCCGCGCTCGGCCCAGTAGAGCAGCGCCTCCTCGAAAGCGTTGAGGACGACCGTGACGAACAGCCGCATTTCGAGGTCGTCCGCGGAACGGCCGGTGCGCTCGGCCAGCACGTCGGCGAGCATGCGCCCGGTCGCCGCGTTGCTCTCGGACATCCGGGCGCGGATGGCCGGGACCTCCGAGACCAACCGGGCCCGCAGCAGCGTCTCCTCCCGCTCGTGGGCTGCGGCCTCCCGCAGGGTGCCGATCATGACGTGCCGGATGGACTCGAGCGCGGGCTCCCCGGCCGGGCGGTTCCGTAGCAGCTCCCCGATCATCGGGTCGTACTCGTCGGTGAGGACGAGGTCTTCCTTGGTGGGGAAGTAGCGGAAGACCGTGCTGGGGGAGACCTCCGCGGCCTCGGCGATCCGCTCGATCGGGGTGGCGCCGTAGCCCCGCTCGGTGAAGAGGCGGTAGGCGGCGTGCCGGATCGCCTGCCGGGTCTTGATCTTCTTCCGTTCGCGCAGGCCGAGTCTGGGCCCGGCGGGTCCGGTCGGCCCGGTGGTGGTGGAGGTACGTGCGGGTGCCATGGGTGTCATTCTCGGGCACCGGCACCGGCACCGGCACCGGCACCGGCGTCAGCGCCGGCATCGGCATCGGCATCAGCGGCACCAGCGCCGGTATTGGCATCGGCACCGGCATCAACGCCAACACCGGCATCATCGCTGGCACCGGCATCAGTGCCGGTATCGCATCGGCACCGCCCAGGCCGCGGCCGCCTCTCCCCGCACGCGGGGAGCGGCCGCCTCTCCCGCACGCGGGGCCGTCGGGCGCGCACGCGGCGGCGAGGGCGTCAAGCGGCCGACGGCTCACCCGTGCTGGTAGGCGACCAGGGAGATGCCGACGTAGTGCACGGCGAAGGCGGCCAGTGTGAGGGAGTGGAAGACCTCGTGGAAGCCGAACCAGCGCGGTGAGGGGTTGGGGCGCTTGATCCCGTAGATCACGCCGCCCGCGCTGTAGAGCAGCCCGCCGACGATCACGAGGACGAGCACCGCGATGCCGCCCGCCCGCAGGAAGTCGGGCAGAAAGAAGACCGCGGCCCAGCCCATGGCGATGTAGCAGGGGGTGTAGAGCCAGCGCGGGGCGCCGACCCAGAAGACCCGGAACGCTATCCCGGCGATCGCCGCGCCCCAGACCGCCCAGAGGAGTGCCTGCCCGCGGCCGCCCGGGATGAGGAGCATGGTCAGCGGGGTGTAGGTGCCCGCGATGATCAGGAAGATGTTGGCGTGGTCCAGTCGCCGCAGGACCGCCGTGGCCCGCGGGCTCCAGTTGCCGCGGTGGTAGAGCGCGCTGACGCCGAAGAGCAGGCAGGCGGTCAGGGTGTAGATGGCGCAGGCGATCCGGCCGCGGGTGGAGTCGGCCAGTGCGGTCAGGAAGATGCCCGAGATCAGCGCGGCCGGGAACATGCCCGCGTGGAGCCAGCCGCGCAGCCGTGGTTTGACCGGGGTCGGCAGGTGGAGTGGGCGTGCGCCGACGGGGGACTCGGCGATGGTGCTGTCGTCGGACGCGGCGTCGGGAACGGCGTCGGGCGCGGCGGCATTCATGTGCGCAATGCTACCTACGCAACCGTAAGTTACGTACCGGTACCAAGTGGTGATGGTCACCAGGACCACCTCTGGACAAGTCCGCTCCGGGGCCTGAGGATCAAATGAGTGCGGTCGGCACCGGATGAGCGGTCACGAAGCATCCGGGTCGCGGCCCCCACGGGGCGACTACCTCAAAGGCGGGCATCGGGGACAGCGATGTCCGTTCACCCTCAACATCTGACGCCGGGGGCGTGCGACCCCGGTGCGGAACGGAGCGATCGTGGCGCGCAGCAATGCGGCTCCCAGCAGCCTCACCAACCACCGGGAACTGATCTCCTGGGTCGACGAGATCGCCGACATCACTCAGCCGGACAGCGTGGTCTGGTGCGATGGCTCGGAAGCGGAGTACGAGCGCCTGTGTGCGGAGCTCGTGGCCAAGGGCACCTTCAAGAAGCTCGACCCCATCAAGCGCCCCGACTCGTACTACGCGGCCTCCGACCCCACCGATGTGGCCCGGGTCGAGGACCGCACCTTCATCTGCTCCGAGAAGGAGGAGGACGCGGGGCCCACGAACCACTGGAAGGATCCGCGCGAGATGCGCGAGATCTTCACCGGGGACGAGGGCGTCTTCCGGGGTTCGATGCGCGGCCGGACGATGTACGTCGTGCCGTTCTGCATGGGCCCGCTCGGCTCCCCGCTGTCGGCCATCGGCGTCGAGCTCACCGACTCCGCGTACGTCGCCACGGCGATGCGGGTCATGACGCGCATGGGGCAGGCGGTGCTCGACGAGCTGGGCGAGGACGGCTTCTTCGTCAAGGCCGTGCACACCCTCGGCGCTCCGCTGGAGCCGGGCCAGGCCGATGTGCCGTGGCCCTGCAACACCACCAAGTACATCTCGCACTTCCCCGAGACCCGTGAGATCTGGTCGTACGGCTCGGGCTACGGCGGCAACGCGCTGCTCGGCAAGAAGTGCTACGCGCTGCGCATCGCGTCGGTGATGGCGCGCGACGAGGGCTGGCTCGCCGAGCACATGCTGATCCTCAAGCTGACGCCTCCGCAGGGAGACGCGAAGTACGTAGCCGCCGCGTTCCCGTCCGCGTGCGGCAAGACCAACCTCGCGATGCTCGAACCGACGCTGTCCGGCTGGACCGTGGAGACCGTCGGCGACGACATCGCGTGGATGCGGTTCGGCGAGGACGGCCGGCTCTACGCGATCAACCCCGAGGCCGGCTTCTTCGGCGTCGCGCCCGGCACCGGCGAGCACACCAACGCCAACGCGATGAAGACCCTGTGGGGCAACGCGGTCTTCACCAACGTCGCGCTGACCGACGACGGCGACGTGTGGTGGGAGGGCATGACCAAGGAGCTGCCCGCGCACCTCACCGACTGGAAGGGCAACGACTGGACGCCGGAGAGCGGGACGCCGGCCGCCCACCCCAACGCCCGGTTCACCGTCCCCGCCGCCCAGTGCCCGATCATCGCGCCCGAGTGGGAGGACCCCAAGGGAGTGCCGATCTCGGCGATCCTCTTCGGCGGGCGGCGCGCCTCGGCCGTACCGCTGGTGACGGAGTCCTTCAGCTGGCAGCACGGCGTCTTCCTCGGCGCCAACGTCGCCAGCGAGAAGACCGCCGCCGCCGAGGGCAAGGTCGGCGAGCTGCGCCGCGACCCGTTCGCCATGCTGCCGTTCTGCGGCTACAACATGGGCGACTACATGGGCCACTGGCTCAAGGTCGGCCAGGCGGCGGAGGCCCGCGGGGACGGCGAGAAGCTCCCGAAGATCTACTACGTGAACTGGTTCCGCAAGGACGCGGACGGCCGGTTCGTGTGGCCGGGGTTCGGCGAGAACGGGCGCGTGCTGAAGTGGATCGTCGAGCGCCTCGCGGGGCGGGCCGAGGGCGTCGAGACGCCGATCGGCGTGCTGCCGGCGAAGGGGGCGCTCGACACCGAAGGGCTCGAACTGTCCGACGCGGACCTGGAGTTCCTGCTCACCGTCGACAAGGACGTGTGGCGCGAGGAAGCGTCGCTGGTGCCCGAGCACCTCAACACCTTCGGCGACCGCACGCCGAAGGAGCTGTGGGACGAGTACCGGGCGCTCGTGCAGCGACTCGGGTAGGACGAGGGCCGGCCGCGCGGCGGCGCGCGGCCGGCTCAGGCGGTGGCCGTACGCGGTGGTCTTGTGCGGCGGCCTACGCGATGGCCTTACGCCGTGGTCCTGTGCGTGACGCCGAGCTCGGCG
>NZ_LIQY01000114.1 GCF_001418495.1 Streptomyces pathocidini
CCCCTTTCCCCCTCTCCGTCTCCTTCGGCGCAGGGCCCCCTTGGAGGTAGCCGTCATGACCACGCCCACGCACCCGTACCCACGCATCGTGGACCTCAGTGAGACCCAGCCCAACCGAAGGCGCGGCGGAGATCTGCGCGCCATGCTCACGCCCACCGCGGTGGGCGCCACGAGCGGCTTCATGGGGCTGGCCATCGTGCAGCCCGGCGAGCGCATCGGCGAGCACTACCACCCGTACTCCGAGGAGTTCGTGTACGTGGTGTGCGGTGATCTGGAGGTCGACCTCGACGGGGAGACACACCCGCTCCGCCCCGACCAGGGCCTGCTGATCCCGACCCACATGCGGCACCGGTTCCGCAACGTGGGCGGCACCGAGGCCCGGATGGTCTTCCACCTCGGCCCGCTGGCCCCGCGCCCCGAACTGGGGCACGTGGACACCGAAGGCACCGAGCGGCCCGAGGGAACGGAGGGCACCGCCGCCGCGGCCGCGCCCCCCGAACGAGCGGAGTCGCTGCGGTGACCCGCCGTGTCGCGGTCACCGGGGTCGGCATAGTCGCCCCGGGTGGCGTCGGCATCCCGGCCTTCTGGAAGCTGCTCACCGACGGCCGGACAGCCACCCGGGGGATCACTCTCTTCGACCCGGAGGGGTTCCGCTCGCGGATAGCCGCCGAGTGCGACTTCGACCCCGCGGCCCACGGTCTGGACGAGACCGAGATGGAACGGGCCGACCGGTACGTGCAGTTCGCGATGGTCGCCGCCGAGGAGGCGGTACGCGACTCCGGGCTCGACCCGGAGTCGGAGGACCCGTGGCGGGTCGGGGTCTCACTGGGCACCGCGGTCGGCGGCACGACCCGCCTCGAACACGACTACGTGCTGGTGAGCAGCGCGGGCGAGCGCTGGGACGTGGACCACCTGCGGGCCGGCCCCCAGCTGCACCGGGCGTTCTCGCCCAGCTCGCTCGCCTCCGAGGTGGCCGAGCAGATCGGCGCCCGCGGCCCGGTGCAGACCGTCTCCACCGGCTGCACCTCGGGGCTCGACGCGATCGGGTACGCCTTCCACGCCATCGAGGAGGGCGAGATGGACGTCTGCATCGCAGGCGCCTCCGACTCCCCGATCTCCCCGATCACGGTGGCCTGCTTCGACGCGATCAAGGCCACGTCGCCGAACAACGACGACCCGGCCCACGCCTCCCGCCCCTTCGACGCCCACCGCGACGGGTTCGTGATGGGCGAGGGCGGCGCCGTACTCGTCCTGGAGGAGCTGGAGCACGCCCGGGCCCGCGGCGCCCCCGTCTACTGCGAGGTACGCGGCTACGCCACCTTCGGCAACGCGTACCACATGACGGGGCTGACCCGGGAGGGCCTGGAGATGGCCGAGGCCATCGACAAGGCGCTGGGCCACGCGCGGCTCGACGGCTCCGAGGTCGACTACGTCAACGCGCACGGCTCCGGCACCCAGCAGAACGACCGGCACGAGACGGCCGCGGTCAAGCGGTCGCTGCGCGACCACGCGTACAAGATCCCGATGAGCTCCATCAAGTCGATGGTGGGCCATTCGCTCGGCGCGATCGGGGCGATCGAGGTGGTGGCGTGCACCCTCGCGCTGGCCCACCAGGTCGTGCCGCCGACCGCCAACTACGAGACGCCGGACCCCGAGTGCGACCTCGACTACGTGCCGAAGACGGCGCGTGAGATGCCGCTGCGCACCGTGCTGTCGGTCGGCAGCGGGTTCGGCGGCTTCCAGTCCGCGATGGTGCTGACCCGAGAGGGCGGGAGGACACCATGAGCTCCGCGCACAACCCAGCCTGGTCCGAACGGCGTTCGGTCGTCACGGGCATCGGCGTCGTCGCTCCCAACGGGATCGGCACGGACGCCTTCTGGAAGGCGACCAAGGAGGGCATCAGCGTCCTCGACAAGGTCACCCGCGAGGGATGCGAGCAGCTGCCGCTGAAGATCGCGGGCGAGGTCCGCGGCTTCGACCCGGCGACGGTGATCGAGGAGCGCTTCCTCGTGCAGACCGACCGGTTCACGCACTTCGCGATGGCCGCGGCGGGACTGGCCCTGGACGACGCCCGGCTGCCCGAGCTCCGGGACGGCGGCCAGGGCGGCGGTGCGGTCTCGCCGTTCGCGATCGGCGTCGTCACGGCCGCCGGCTCCGGCGGCGGCGAGTTCGGCCAGCGCGAGCTGCAACGGCTGTGGGGCCAGGGCTCGCGCTACGTGGGCCCGTACCAGTCCATCGCCTGGTTCTACGCGGCCAGCACCGGCCAGATCTCCATCCGCGGCGGGTTCAAGGGCCCCTGCGGGGTGGTGGCCAGTGACGAGGCGGGCGGGCTCGACGCGCTCGCGCACGCCGCCCGGAACATCCGGCGCGGCACCGACGCGGTGGTGGTCGGCGCCTGCGAGGCGCCGCTGGCCCCGTACTCGGTGGTCTGCCAGCTCGGGTACGACGACCTCAGCCGGTCCTCCGACCCCGACCGGGCCTATCTGCCCTTCACCTCCTCGGCCTGCGGGTTCGTGCCCGCGGAGGGCGGCGCGATGCTCGTCGTCGAGGAGGAGTCGGCGGCCCGGGCACGCGGCGCCCGCGTCCGGGCCCGGGTCGCCGGACACGCGGCGACCTTCACGGGCGCGGCCGAGTGGCAACGCTCCCGGGAGGGCCTGTCCAACGCGATCCGCGGCGCGCTCGCGGACGCGGAGTGCGCCCCGCAGGAGATCGACGTGATCTTCGCCGACGCCCTCGGGATGCCGCTCGCGGACCGCGCCGAGGCGCTGGCCATCGGCGACGCGCTGGGGGCGCACGCCCGGAGCGTGCCGGTGACCGCGCCCAAGACCGGTACCGGCAGGGCGTACTGCGGCGCTCCCGTGCTGGACGCGGCCGCCGCGGTGCTCGCGATGGAGCACGGCGTCGTGCCGCCCACCCCCGGCGTCCTGGACGTCTGCCACGACCTCGACCTGGTCACCGTGTGCGCCCGTCCCAAGGAGCTGCGGACGGCCCTGGTGCTGAGCCGTGGGCTGATGGGCTCCAACTCGGCGCTCGTGCTGCGGCGGGAGGAGTCCGGCTCGCTCTGGTGACAGACCTCCGTCGGTCCGGGCCCGTACCGGCCCCGACAACACGGCCGGGCCCTGATGAGAAGGCCCCTGGTGAGAAGGAGAACGACATGACCGTCCAACTGACCTACATCGAGCTGGCCACGCTGATGAAGAGCGGCGCGGGTGTCACGGTCGACCCGCAGCTGATGGCGACCCAGCCCGCGTCCACCTTCGCCGCGTACGGGCTCGACTCGCTCGGCCTGCTCGGCATCGTGGGCGAGCTGGAGAACCGCTTCGGCAGGCCGCTGCCCCCGAACGCCGAGCAGTGCAAGACCCCCGGCGACTTCCTCGACCTCGTCAACAACAACCTGACAGCTGGAGCCTGACATGTCCGCACACACCGAGAACGACATCACCATCAACGCGCCCCTGGACCTCGTCTGGAACATGACCAACGACCTGGAGAACTGGCCGCGGCTGTTCAGCGAGTACGCCGCGGTCGAGGTCCTCTCCCGGGAGGGCGAGAGCACCACCTTCCGGCTGACGATGCACCCGGACGAGAACGGCACCGTCTGGAGCTGGGTCTCCGAGCGCACCACCGACCGCCCCGAACTCACCGTCCGGGCCCGCCGGGTCGAGCCCGGCCCCTTCCAGTACATGGACATCCGCTGGGAGTACGAGGAGATGCCCGACGGCACCCGGATGCGCTGGATCCAGGACTTCGCGATGCGGCCCGAGGCCCCGGTCGACGACGCGGGCATGACCGAGCACATCAACCGCAACTCGAAGATCCAGATGGAACTCATCCGGGACAAGATCGAGCAGCGGGCCAACGCGCGAGTGGGGGCGTGACGGTGGGCGCCCCCCTCAACTCCCCGCCCGGGACGCCCGATCAGGGTGCGGCGACCCACCGCGCCCTGATCGTCGCCCGGATGGCGCCGGGCTCGGCAGCGAACATCGCGGAGGTGTTCGCCACCTCCGACCGGGGTGAGCTGCCCGGCCTGGTCGGGGTCACCGGCCGGAGCCTGTTCCAGTTCGGCGACGTGTACCTGCATCTGATCGAGGCCGACCGGCCCCCGGGCCCGGCCGTCGCCAAGATCGCGGAGCACCCCGCCTTCCGCGAGGTCAGCGCCCACCTCTCGGCGTACGTCTCGGCGTACGACCCGGAGACCTGGCGCAGCCCCAAGGACGCCATGGCGCAGGAGTTCTACCGATGGGAGCGCGACGGCTCCCGCACGGGGGCGGGCGTGCTCTGAGCCCGCCAGGGGCCTGCCCTCTCCATCGGAGGGGCCTCCCTCTCCGCCCGAGGGCCTCCCCTCCCGCCCGAGTCCGACGAGCCCAAGGAGCAGCCGAGATGGTGCAGTTCGACGACCGGCCGATCGCCCCCACTCCCGAGTGGGTGCGCTGCGAACGCTGCGAAGGGCTCGTCTACGGCAAGCGGTTCGGCAGGAACCACCACGTCTGCCCGGACTGCGGCTCGCACGCGCGCCTGACGGCGCACGCGCGCCTGGACCAGCTCCTCGATCCGGATTCCGCCTCCCCGCTGGACTTCGTGGAATCCCTGCACGACCCGCTGGAGTTCACCGACACCCGGCCGTACGCGGACCGGTTGGCGGAGGCCCGGGCGGCGACCGGACTGCGGGAGGCCGTGGTCTGCGTGCGAGGCCGGATCGAGGGGCGGCCCGTGGTGGTGGCCGCCATGGACTTCCGCTTCCTGGGCGGGAGTCTGGGCTGCGGGGTCGGGGCGCTGATCACCGAGGCCGCGGCCACGAGCCTGCGGGAGCGCGTACCGCTGCTGATGGTCGTGGCCTCGGGCGGCGCCCGGATGCAGGAGGGCGCCCTGTCCCTCATGCAGATGGCCAAGACCGTCCAGGCGCTGACCGAACTTGACGAGGCCGGCGTCCTCACCATCTCCCTGATCACCGACCCGACGTACGGGGGCGTGGCCGCGTCGTTCGCGACACTGGCGGACGTGATCCTGGCCGAGCCCGGCGCGCGGATGGGCTTCGCCGGACCCCGGGTGATCGAGCAGACGACGGGGGAACGGCTGCCGGAGGGGTTCCAGACAGCGGAGTTCCTCCTCGCACACGGGATGGTGGACGACGTCGTGCCCCGGTCGGGGCTGCGAGCGACGCTGGGGAGGCTGCTGGGGGCGGCCGCGCCGGCGGGCTCGCACGGCCGCGCCTCCGCGCCCCACGGCGACGACGGGCCCTCCCCCGTACTCCGCGACCCCTGCGGCGTACCCGAGCGGGACCCGTGGGAGACCGTGCGGCTGGCCCGGCACCCCAACCGGCCCACGGTCCTCGACTACGCGGGCCATCTCCTCGAAGGCTTCCAGGAACTGCACGGCGACCGGCTGGCCGCGGACTGCCCCGCCATCGTCGGCGGTCCGGGCCGCCTGGACGGGCGGCCGGTGATGCTGATCGGGCATCACAAGGGCGGGCCCGGGCTCACCGCCCGCCGCCGCCACACCTTCGGCATGGCCACCCCGGCCGGGTACCGGAAGGCGGCCCGGCTGATGCGGCTCGCCGAGAAGCTCGGCCTGCCCGTGGTCACCCTGATCGACACCCCGGGCGCCAACCCGGGCCCGGAGTCCGAGCGCGGCGGCCAGGCCGTCGCCATCGCGGAGAGCCTGCGGCTGATGTCCCGGCTCGCCGTGCCGGTCGTCGCCGTCCTCACCGGCGAAGGCGGCAGCGGCGGGGCGCTCGCGCTGGCCGTGGCGGACCGGGTGCTGGTGAGCGAGGGCGGGATGTACTCCGTCATCAGCCCGGAGGGCTGCGCCGCCATCCTGTGGAAGGAGCCCCAGGCGGCGCCCACCGCCGC
>NZ_LIQY01000115.1 GCF_001418495.1 Streptomyces pathocidini
CGGTGGTGACCGGCGCCGGTGGGGCGCTCGGGCGGGCGATCGCGCTGCGGCTGGCGGCTGACGGCCACAGCCTGGCGCTGACGGACGTCGCGGCCGAGCCGCTGGCGCGGACCGTGGAGGAGGTCCGGGCCGCGGGCGCCAAGGCGACCGGCACCGTGGCGGACCTGCGGGACGCCGGGGCGATCGACGCCTTCTTCGCGGCTGCCCGCGAGGAGCTGGGGCCGGTGGGCGTCCTGGTCAACAACGCGGCCATCTATCCCACGACCCCGTTCCTGGACGTCGAACTGGCCGAGTACGACGAGGTGCACGCGGTCAACCAGCGCGGCTACTGGCGCTGCGCCCAGCTGGCGGCCCGCCAGATGGCCGGGACGGGCGAGGGCGCCATCGTGAACATCGCGTCCATCACGATGCACGGTGGCTGGGAGCGGCTCGCCTCCTACGTGGCGACCAAGGGCGCGGCCGTCTCCCTGACCAGGGCTCTGGCCAGGGAGCTGGGGCCGCTGGGCATCCGGGTCAACGCCGTCTCGCCCGGCGCGTTCCCCACCGCGGCCGAGGAGATCCACGAGGACCCGGCCGCCTACAGCGCGCAGGTCATCGAGCGGCAGTCGCTCAAGCGGCGCGGTACGGCGGCCGAGCTGGCCGCCGTGGTGTCCTTCCTCACCGGTCCCGACTCCTCGTTCGTGACCGGCCAGACAGTCGAGGTCAACGGCGGATGGGTGATGACGTGAGCACAGCAGGCACGGGCACAGCGGGCACGGACGCAGCGGGCACAGACGGCACGGACGGCGTGGGCGGCGACGGACGGATCCGGGACCCCCGCCGACTCGCCCGGTACGCGGGCGACCTGGCGGCCGTGGGCGGTGTACGGGCGGTGGTCCTGGACGACGGTTCCGAACGCGGCGTGCGCGCCCTGGAGTTCCGCACGGGCGGCGGCCTGCGGTTCGAGGTGCTCGTCGACCGGGCGATGGACATCGGCGTGGCCGAGTTCGACGACCACACCGTGGGCTGGCGGTCGCCGACCGGCTTCCGCCACCCCGCCCTCCACGAGACGGACGCCGAGGACGGGCTGTCCTGGCTGCGCTCGATGTCGGGGCTGCTGGTCACCGCCGGGCTCGACCACACCCTGTTCGGCGGCGAGGTGGACGCGGGCCACTACGCGTACCCGCCGAAGGCCGCCGTGCGGCACGGGCTGCACGGCCGGATCGCCAACACCCCCGCCCGGCTGGCCGGTTACGGCGAGCGCTGGGACGGCGACCGGTGCGTGCTGTGGGCCGAAGGCGAGGTGCGGCAGGCCACCGTCTTCGGGGAGCACCTGCGGCTGACGCGGCGCGTCGAGGCCGATCTGTACGGCACCGAGATCCGGCTGACCGACACGGTGGTCAACGCCGGGTTCGAGCGCACCCCGCACATGTTCCTCTACCACGTCAACGTCGGCTGGCCGCTGCTGGACGAGGGCAGCCGGTTCGAGGCCGACATCGCCCGCACGCTCTGGCAGACCGACAGTGTCAAGGAGCAGGGCGCCTCCCACCTGGAGCTCCCGGGCCCGCGGCGCGGCTTCGTCGAGCAGGTCTACGAGCACGAGCTGACCCCGGGCGCCGACGGGCGGGTCCGGGCCCGGGTGGCCAACGACCGGCTGGGCCGGTTCTTCGAACTCGACGTCGACCCGGCCGAGTTCCCCGCCTTCTTCGAATGGCTCAACGCCCGCGAGGGCGCCTACGCCATCGGCCTGGAGCCGTCGACCCACCATGTCGCCGGGGACGCGGCGGCCCGGGGGGACGGCTCGATGATCTGGCTGGAGCACGGCGAGGCGCGGAACTACCACTCGGTCTTCCGGTTCGGCCGCCTCCCGGGCGGAAAGGCGTAGATCCACCAGCGGATCAGCAGGTCGGCGCGCAGTACGGCGAGCCGAGTTCCCGGACGACCGGACCAGCAGAAGGAGCAAGCAGTGCACATCGTTCGTTACGCCGAGGGGTCCGGCCCCGCCCGTGTCGCAATCCTGGACGAGGCCGGGATAGCCCCCCTCGAAGAGGTCGCGGACCTGGCCGAGTTGCTGCGGCTGCCGCTGGCGGGAATCCGCTCGCTGACCGAGGAGGCCGCGGCAGGCGGCGAGCGGCTCGCCCCGGACGGCGTACGGCTGCTGGCCCCGGTCGACGGCCGGACCGAGGTGTGGGCGGCCGGGGTGACCTACGAGCGCTCGCGCGAGGCGCGCGTCGAGGAGTCGGGACAGCTGTCGGTGTACGGGGCGGTGTACGAGGCCGACCGGCCCGAGCTTTTCCTGAAGTCCGTGCCCTGGCGGGTCCGCACCGACGGGCAACCCGCGGGGCTGCGCGGCGACGCCGACAACTCGGTGCCCGAGCCCGAACTCGCCCTGCTGGTCAACCGGCACGGCGAGATCGTCGGCGCGACCGTCTGCGACGATCTGACGGCCCGCTCCGTGGAAGGTGAGAACCCGCTCTACCTCCCGCAGGCCAAGATCTACACCGGCAGTTGCTCGCTCGCCGCGCGGATCCGGCCGTGGTGGGAGATCGCCGACCCGGCCGCGCTGGGCATCCGGATGCGGGTCCTCCGCGACGGGGGCACCGCCTTCAAGGGCGAGACGAGCACGGCCAGTTTGCACCGGACCTTCGACGACCTGGTGTCCTGGCTGTACCGCGAACTCGACCTGCCCGACGGGGCCGTGCTGGCCACCGGCACCGGCATCGTCCCGCCCCTGGACGCGGGCGTCCGACCCGGCGACACCGTCGAGATCGAGATCGACGAGGTCGGCACGCTCACCCACGAGTTGGTGGTCGCCACCCCGCGGGGGTGAACCCTCGCCCCGTCAACCATCAGAATCCACCGGGCTCAGGTCCGGGGCGCCTCAGGGGGCCACTCCGGGTCAGAGTCCGGGGTGGACCTCAGGAGGTCGCTCCGGGCCCGGGGCCGGATCGGCCCGCGTGCTGCGGCGCCCGCGAGCCGAGCGCCTGGAAGGCGGCGCGGTACGCCGACGGCGTCGTCCCGATCGCCTTGCCGAACTGACGGCGCAGGGCCAGCGCCGAACCGAACCCGCTGCGCTGCGCTATCACCTCGACGGTCAGATCGGTGCTCTCCAGCAGTAACTGGGCCCGCTGGAGCCGCTGCTGGTGGATCCAGCGCAGCACCGTCGTACCGGTGAGTTCGGCGAAGCGGCGGGCGAAGGTGCGCTCCGACATGTGCGCCTGCGCGGCCAACTCCCGTACGGTCAGCCGCCCGGCCAGGCGCTCGCGCGCCCAGGCGACCGTCGCGTAGAGCACGTCGTCGCCGCCCGCGGGCCGCCGCGAGTGCGGTTGCCGCTGCCCGCCCTCCCGGTGCGGAGGGGTGACCATCCGGCGCGCGACGGCGGCCGCCACCTCCGTGCCGTGCGCCTCCCGGACGAGATGCAGGCACAGATCGATGCCGGCCGCCGTGCCCGCCGAGGTGTAGACGCCTCCGTCGGCCACGAACAGCGCGTCCGGCTCGACCCGCACCAGCGGGAACTCATGCTTCAGCCGGTCCACCAGCATCCAGTGCGTAGTTGCCCGCCGGTCCTCCAGCAGGCCCGCCCGGCCCAGCAGGAACGCCCCCGCGCACAGCGCGGCCACCGGGACACCCGCCGACCGGGCCCGGCGCAGCGCCGCGAACAGCCGCTCGGACACCGGCGGATCGGGAACCGTGCTGCCCGGGATCACCACCAGGTCCGCGGCGGCGAGCCCGACGAGGCCATGCGTGGGCCGGACCCCCACCCCGGCCTCCGCGGTGACCGTACGGCGCCGCTCCGAGCAGCGCAGGAGGTCGAACCGGGGCACCCCCGCGCCCGACCGGTCCACGCCCCACACCTCGGTGATCACCCCGAAGTCGAAGGCGCGCATCCCGTCGTACAAGAGAACGGCGATAGTTCGCATGTCGGGAAGTGAACCATAGCTGCCGGATCTGATCTCCCTTGTTCCGAACAAGGGTGGAACGATCCTGATCGGTCAGCGGTGTTGACCTGGCGTCGTGGCCCACAAGGCCGCGGCCCCAACCGTGTTACACACCTGGGGGAGCTGTCTTGGCAGAGTCCGAGCACGTCCTGAGCGAACTCACCACCGATCTCGTCTCCGATCCCCGTACACCCCGACTCCACGCGTGGGAGCGGGACGCCGCCCGGCGGTTCCACGACCGGATGCTCGACCGGGCCGCGCCCTTTCCCTGCGTGTTCGGCGTCGACGCCCTGCGGAAGGCGACCCTGCGGTACGCCTTCGTCCCCGGCGGCCCCGAGCGGCCCCGGGCGTTGGCCGAGGCGCTGCGGGACTTCGTCCGCCTGGCCCCCGCGCTGGGGCGGCGGACGTCCCTCGTGGCCTTCTTCCAGCCGGACTTCGACCCGGACCTCCAGCAGGACTTCCAGCAGGAGGACGACGCGGCGCCCGGCCACCGTACGGTCGCCGACTACCGGCGCGAACTCTGGGACCTGCTCCAGTCCCTGCACGAGCTGGACGACGCGGCCTGGCCCGAGGACATACCGCTGGACCCCGAGGACCCGGAGTGGGAGTTCAGCTTCTCCGGAATGCCCATGTTCGTGGTCGCCAACACCCCCGCCCACCAGCGGCGGATGAGCCGCTACTTCGAGTACTTCACCATCACCTTCCAGCCGCGCTTCGTCTTCGACGACATATCCGAGGACAGCCTGCCAGGCCGCAACGCCCGCACGATCATCCGCGGCCGCCTCGCGGACTACGACGCCGTGCCCGCCAGTCCGGTGCTCGGCAGTTACGGCAAGCCCGGCAACAAGGAGTGGGTCCAGTACTTCCTCGGCGACGACAACGCGCCCGGCGGCGGGGAGTCGCGCTGCCCCCTGCACGTACGGGCCAAGCCGGACGAGCACGGCGACGCGCGCATCGAAACCCACAAGAACCGCTGAGGAGCGAGCCGATGAGCCCCACCTTCGACGAGAAGACCGTCCCCGCCCTCACCGAGGGCATCACCGCCCTGCTGCCCTTCCAGGGGAGCTTCGAACTCCAGCAGGACCAGGCGGGGAAGGTCCACGACTGGCACTTCCACAGCCTGGACGAGGAGTTGTTCATCCTCCGCGGCGAGGCCCTGCTGTTCTGGGATGATGAGGGGAAGTACCAGGAGCAGGTCTGCGAGGCCGGCACGTGGATCACCCTCCCCGCCGGCACCAGACACGGCTCCCTGGCCGGCGCCGAGGGCGTGATCTACATGATCAGGCCCGAGAACGGCCGCACCGCCGAGACCACCTTCCTGGCCCCGGCAGACCACCCGCACACCTCTCCCCGCCCCGAGGGGGCTTCTGCATGACAGCCACACCCCAGAGCGCGTCGGCGTCCGGGGACGGACCGGGCGCCCAGCCCGGCACCGCCCCGGCCCCGGGTCCGGCCGCCGCGCCGCCGACCCGGATGGCCGGGCATCTGCGCCTCCCCGGCGCCGTCGCGCTCGCCATCACGATCGTGGTGGGCAGCGGCGCCCTGGTCTCCCCGGGCGTCGCGTTCCAGCAGACCGGATCCGCCGCGCTGTACGCGTGGTTGATCGCCGCCGCCGTCACCGTCCCGCTGCTGGTGGTCTTCGCCCGGCTGGGCGCGGAACTGCCGAACGCGGGTGGGGTCGCCGGGTTCGTCCAGGAGGGCTTCGGCCGGTCCTGGGCCGCCGGGGTCGAGGTGATGCTGCTCGGCACGTTCAGCCTCGGCATCCCGGGCATCGCGCTGACCGGCGGGTACTACTTCCAGCAGATCCCGGGCCTGGGTGCCGTACCGGCCTGGCTGGCCGGGATCGTGTTGCTGGCGATGGCCGGGGCGGTGGTCGCCATCGGCGGCGCCGTCTCCTCCCGCATCCAGCTCGTCCTCGCCCTGCTGATGACCGCCGGACTGGTCGCGGCCGCCCTGGTCGGGCTCTCCGGCGGCGCGCCCGCGGACCACCTGCCGCCCGCCGAACTCGGCTCCCTCGCCACCGGAGTGACGGCGCTCGGCGCGGTCTTCTTCGCCTTCACCGGCTGGGAGATGCTCTCCTTCACCACCGAGGAGTACGCCAACCCGCGCCGGGACTTCCCCCGCGTCGTGGTGATCAGCTTCGTCGTCGTCACCACGCTGTACGTGCTGCTGGCCTGGGCCGTGCAGACCCGGCTGGAAGAGGGCGACCCGGCCGCCGCCTCCGCCCCGATCCACGCCGTGGTGGCCGCCGCCGCGCCCGGCCTGGCCTGGGTGGTGTCCGTACTCGGCGTGGTGATCATCGCGGCGAACCTGGTGGGCGCCGTGTGGGCCGCCTCCCGACTCGTCATGTCCAGCGCCCGCGAGGGCCTGCTGCCGAAGCCGCTGGCCCGGCTGAGCACGGCGAAGGGCACGCCGCCGCGCCGCGCGGTGGCGGTCTGCGTCGCCTTCTTCGCCGCGGTCGCGCTCTGCACGGCCACCGAAGTGGTGTCCCTGGCCGACCTGCTGACGGTCGCGGGCGGGAACTTCTTCCTGCTCTACCTCTTCGCCGCCGTCGTCTACGCCCGCCTGCGCACGGGCGCCCGCCGCTACGCGGGCGCCGCCGTAGCCCTGACCCTGGCTCTCCTGTCCCTGACCTTCGGCGCGGCCCAACTCGTGTACGCGGCCGTGCTGTTGGCCGCGGGCTTCCTCCTGTCCCGCCGCGCCGCGTGACGCACCGGCCGGTCCGGCCCCCGAAGGCCCCGGACCGGCCTCTCCACGTGACCTGGAACCGGGTCAGGAGACCGGGATCAGGTGCCAGCGCTGCGTGGTGGAGTTGTTGCAGTCGGTAAGGATCGTCGGGGTGAAGTCCTGCGCCTTGGTCAGACACTGCCCGGGGTGCAGCGCGCTGATAAAGGTGACCGCGCCGTCACCGGACTCGTACTTGTGCCAGCGCTGGTTGAGATTGAACGGGTCGCAAGGGGCGATCACCACCGGCTGGTGAGGTGTGGTGGCGGTGGCGCACCCGCCCACCCGACTCTCCACCGACACGGTTTCGGCCGTGCGGTTCGCCAGCGTCCACTGCTGATTGAGGCCGCCGTGGAGGCTCCAACTCAGGGCGAATCCCTTCCCGTTGTCGAGCACCTGTCGTGGGTTGAGGTCGCTGGAGATGTAGCTGTACTGCGCGGCCGCCACCGAGGGCTTTGCCGACCGGTCCGAGGCCTGGGCGGTGGGCAGCGCCACGGCGGTGATCCCGAGGACGGTGACTGCTGCTGCGATCAGGGTCTTGCTGCTGCGCTTCATGACTGAACTCCTTGTCGCTCGCCTGGACTTGATCCCTTCACGGGCATGCGGCAACCCCAATTCCGGAGTTCGATGTCCCCCGCTGGAATCGCCTCGGATGTTCTTGCCGATCGGCCTGGCCGACAACCGGCGAACGCACTCCCCACAGAGGCGCGACGTACGCCCCGGCGTACGGGCCTTCACATCCACTGACTCTTCGAGCGCCGAACGCGCCCTGCCCACCCCTCTCCAAGGTCCATAACCTCGCATGCGTACGCCAACTCACCACGGCCCGCGGCCCATCGGGTGACGTGACTGTTTCCGCAAGGAGGAGCCATGCCATCCCGTTCCGATGAAGTAGGGACACTGCAGACGCCGACCATCTCCTCCATCAGCCCGTCGTGCGGGCCGGTGGCCGGAGGCAACACCGTCACCCTCACGGGAACCGACCTGACCGCCACCACCTCGGTCGTGGTCGGCTCAACCTCCGCCTCGTTCACCGTGGTCAGCGCCACACAGGTGGTCTTGGTCATGCCGCCCGGAACGCCGGGATGTGTCTGTGTCGTCGTGACCACTCCGTCCGGCACGGCGAGCGTCTGCTATACGTACGGCTGCCCCACCCCGGCCGTGACGTCGCTGTGCCCGAGCGAGGGGCCCATCTGCGGCGGCACCAAGGTCACCGTCATCGGCTCGAACCTGACCGGCGCCACCGCCGCCACGTTCGGCGGCAAACCCGGTACCGGCCTGGTCGTCGATCCCTCCGGCTGCTCCCTGACCGTCACGGCCCCCTCGCGGAGCCCGGGAACCTACGACGTCCGTGTCACCACGCCGAGCGGCCTCACCCCGATCAGCCCGGGGGACAAGTTCACCTACCGGTGCCCGGTGCTCTACGAGATCTGCGAGCCGTGCGGGCCGTTGGCCGGCGGCGACACGGTGTGCGTCACAGGGGTCTATCTGAACTGCCTGACCTACGTGGTCTTCAACAACACGGTGATCCCCAAGAGCGGCCTGAACGTGCACTCCTCCGGCACGTACATGACGCTGACCGTTCCTCAGGGGACCGCCCCAGGGCCCGTCACCGTCCGCGGCATCAGCCTGGTGTCGCTCTTCCCGCAGCCCATCTTCTGCCAGACCGCACCGGTCACGTATACCTACCACCCGGCTGCCTGCCCCAGCGCGATCGGCATCTTCCCGCCAGCCGGGACCTTTGCCGGTGGCACGAGCTTCGTGATCGTCGGCAGCAATCTGTACTGCGCCACCGTGCGCATCGGCGGAGTCAAGGTGCCCGTCTTGGTCCACGCTTCCGGCACGTATCTGACCGGCGTCACGCCGCCCCACGCGATGGGAGCGGTGACCGTGACCGTCGACCGCCCGTGCTGCCCCACAGTCACCATCCCGGGCGGGTTCACCTACTTCCGGTTCGGTCCACCGATGCCCGTCGACCTCGTCCCCTCGTCGGGGCCGGTCACCGGCGGCAGTCCGTTCTTCATCGCGGGCACCGATCTCTTCGACGCCACGGTGACCTTCGGGGGCGTCCCGGCCATCGACGTCACCGTCGACGAGTCGGGCACGCTGATCACCGGAACCGTGCCCGCCGGCTCGCCAGGACCGGTGACCGTGACGGTCACGAACCCGGAGGGCAGCGCGAACCTCGCCGAGCCGTACACCTACGTCGACGCGCCGACCCTCGCGTCGATCTCACCAACCGCGGGCCCGGAGGCCGGCGGCACCACCGTGACCATCACCGGCACCTCGCTCGCGGGTACGACGGAGGTCACCTTCGGGGACGAGCTCGCGGCCTTCACGGTCGTGAACAACAACCAGCTCACCGCCGTCACTCCGCCGGGAACGGGAGTGGTTTCCGTGACCGTCACGACGGACGGCGGCATCTTCGCCCTTGAGGACGTCTACACCTACGTGCCCCCACCCGAGATCCTGGCCCCCGAGGAACAGATCGCCTGAAACCCAGCGCCCCCGGCCCGCCGAGACACCTCCCAACGACTCGGGGGCGCCGGTTCGGCCCGGGGGCCGGCCCGGTTCGACTCGGGGATGACGATCCGCTGTGCGCAGCAGCATCCACGTCACATGTACGCCCGGCCGGGAAACGCAACGGGCCCTGGAATCAGCTACGGCTCGGGGCGGCACAGGCTCAATGTCTGTGAGGCCGGTCAGGGGCCAGTCCCTCCCACCACCAGCGGAGCGTGGGGGATTCGATGGGGAGCGTCAGGTCTTGGCCATCGAGATGGTTGGTGGAGCGTGCGTGGCGGGTGAGGCCGAGTGCCGGGTGGTGGGTGCGATAGCGATGGGAGCGGTCGATGCTCCAGTGAAGGTTGCCGGGGATGAGCTGGTCCAGCGAGCTCACATAACGGCGAACGGTTGCGTGGCCGGGTACGTCGCGGAATGGGCTGTGCTCTCGGAGGCGCAAGTAGCACCACATGGCGCGGTTGCGGAGGTGTATGGCCTTCACAGCTGCCTCACGCGGGCCGATCTTGTGGTGGTGCGCCAGGACCGTTACGAGATTGATCTGCTCGAGTTGGCGTTCGGTCTCCGCCAGATAGGAGCAGATGTCGTTGTCCCAGCTGAGGATGGTGCCGGTCAGGTCGGTGACCGTGCGGATGTAGGGGTGGTTGAGTTGGTCGTCGGGTACGGCGAAGCCCTCGGCCAGCTCGATGAGCACCGCGCCGCTGTTGGGTGCTCCGGCGTCCAGGGGGCGGAGTGTGTTGAATGTGTCGAACGGCGGGACGGTCCCAGTGGCTCGGTAGATGCAGGCCCAGATCACGCCGATGGAGAACGACCGGTTGAGGCCGATCCAGCGCTGCCACACGCCGGGCGGGGCGAGTTGTTCGAGGCGGCGCACGATGTCGAGGTACGCGTCCGCGAAGGGGTCATGGGCAAGAACCGAACTCTCCGGAGCCTCCAGCCGCCGCAGGAAGCCGAACTGTCGGTTGGCGGCCTCGGTGAGATCGTGACGAGCCAGGCTTTCGATCAAGTCGTCGAAGACGAACTGCCAGCAGTAGAGGTCGCTGATGGCTTCCAGGGCCTCCCGCCTGCCGTGGGGGAAGAAGGCCGAGACCAGTGCCCCGACATCGGCCTGGGCGACTCCGGCGGCCAACTTGTTGTCGGCGAAGCAGGGTTGGGCGCGCATCCAGTCGACAGAATGTGCGTTGACCGATCCAGACGCAGGATGGATTCGGTAGGGGATGGGGCAGTAGATGGCAGGGAGGACTGCGTGATCGAGGTGCTTCACTGAGGATTCGCCGTGTTCACTCATACGGTTATCCCCCTCGCCTTGCATGGGTTTGTTATGCCAGCTGCCGTTGCGGAGGGGAAGGGCGGCGGTGCACCGGAGTCGTTGAACGCGTTGCGCACGCAGGTGAAAGACCATCGGCGCGGAGGGGCCCGCCGCGGCTCGGCGCCTTGAGTGCTCGCTTAGGGGGATGGCCTTAAGGCGGGCGGATGGAGCACTCTGGCCAGATCCGAGCACTGCTGTCGGACATCCATGGCACCGGCAAGTGGGCTGCTCGGACAAGTGGTCCACATGATTGCCCATGCCCACGCACCGGTCGTACTGCCGAGGTGCACAACCACGCATCGGTCGCACCGCTGACGCCTTGACTTCCTGGATAGCTTCCTGGCGTCGAGGAACGCCGACGGGATCCGGCGACTCGTACGCGACACCCGTTCTGGGCCGTCGCGACTCCAGCCATCGAGGCGAGATACCACGCATCGTGCGTGCAGGAGGGTTTCCCGGTGTGTTTGCGTCGACTACCCTCCTGGCTCGATCCAAAAACAACCGGATCGTTTACATCATTCCTTCGGGTAGGGATTGGTTCGGGCTGTTCCATAGAAGGCGCGGTTTTATCTTCCGCGTACCGGCGGCATTCAACACGTTCACGGGGTAGCCGTTGGACGGTTATTGCCAACTAGCCTTTCTGGCCTCACTGTTGGAAAGTGCCGACTGAAACAGAGTCCGGCGCGCACACTTCGCGAGTCCTACACGCAGGCCATTGCCCTGCCGCACCCCGCCGGGGGCGGCAACAGGCCCGTACACATCCACCGCACCACGACGCCCCCCGGCCCGCCGGTGTCCCCTGGTAGGAGTAGGCGGACCGGAAGCGAAGGGAATCATCATGCACTTTTCCCGCCCCCGATCGGTCCGTGGACCGGCCGCAGCACTGGCCGTCCTCACCCTCGGCGCCGCGCTGGTCGCCGCGCCGCCGGCCTCCGCCCAGCCCCAGGCCGCCGTCTGCGCCCTGAACGACTTCGAGATGCGCATTGACAGCAACGGCAACGCCACCGGCAGCGCTTCGGGGTCGTGCCAGTCGCTGCTGGAGCCCAGCATCCGCAGCGTCAAGGTCGAAATGGAAGGCACCGGCTCCTACAACGTCCTGGCCGCCACCAGCAACACCCACGATGAGTGGACCTTCTTCGACGATCGCGACGACGTCGTGGCCAACGTCGTGGGCACCGAGCTACGCGAGTACGCCGGACCCAACGGCCTGATCCTCGAAACCGGCCTCGCCGGCCCCCTGAGCGGCGAACCGCTCACCGACTGCACCGAAGTAGAAGCCGGCACTGCCACCCGCAGCCCAGCCAACAACGCGATCACCATCGTGCATTCAGTCGAGGACGCGATCCCTAACCTCGATGTGGGATTCACCATCAACTAGGAGCAGGATGGGTGGGATCGTGTCCAGGAGCGGGACGAGCTGGGTGATGTCGTGGCGGTTTCCGCTGGTCAGGGTGATGGCGAGCGGGGTTCCGTGCCGGTCGGTGACGAGGTGGTGCTTACTGCCGGGGCAGGCGCGGTCGACCGGCGAAGGTCCGGTGTGAGCCCCCCTTTGAGGGCTCTGACGTGCGAGGCGTCGACCGCGGCGTCATCCATGTCCAGCAGGCCGGCCATCCGCAGCTCGGCGAGGAGGACGGTGTGAAGGCGGGGCCAGACGCCGGCTTCGGTCCGGTCCCGCAGCCGCCGCCAGGCCGTCACGCCGCTGCAGCCGGTCCGTTCTGCCGGGGACGTCTCTCCAGCTGACGCCCTTGCACAGGACGTAGACAATGCCGCGCAGAGCGGCGCGGTCGTCCGCCGGTAACCGCCGGGGTACCGCC
Organism: Streptomyces pathocidini; assembly: GCF_001418495.1. Taxonomy (GTDB): domain Bacteria; phylum Actinomycetota; class Actinomycetes; order Streptomycetales; family Streptomycetaceae; genus Streptomyces; species Streptomyces pathocidini. Next base: position 12,282 of record NZ_LIQY01000115.1, read on the forward strand.
GTCGCCGCGGAGGCCGGGGCGGCAGCGGGGCAATGCGTTCCATCAGCCACGAGATCGTCCGACACCCGCAGAACTTTGCCGTCACGCAGCCCAACTGCCAAGGCCCACCACGGATCTCATTCTGAAACGATCAGTTAGGGGAGGCCACCCGCCTGGACTCGGTTCAGGTCTCGGCCCGCCTGGTCCAGGAGGGTGCGCATCGCGGCCTCCGCCTTGTCGGGGTCCTGGGCGCGGACGGCGTCCAGGACGGCTCGGTGGCTCGGGACCGGGTCCTTGGAGTGGCCCGAGGTGTGGACCAGATGGTCGCGGAAGGCCAGGCCCGTGGCGATCACCATCTCCATGCGCTCCAGGAGTTCGTTGTGGGCGGCGCCGAGCAGCGCACGATGGAAGGCGAGATCGGCGGCGATGGCGTGGGCCGCGCCCTCGCTGCCATTGCCGTTCGCGCTGCCGTCTTTGTCCCTGCCTCCGTCCGCGGCGGATGCCGCCATCGCCTCCAGGGCCGCCTCCAGCGCCGCGAGGTCCGCTTCCGTGCGGCGCTCGGCGGCGAGCCGCGCCGCCGCCGGCTCGACGATGGCGCGCACCTCGCCGAGGTCGCGCAGCAGCGGGTTCCCGGCGGCCGTCCCCGGCCCCTCCGCCGACTCGAACCGCCAGCGCAGCACGTCCGCGTCGAGCAGGTGCCAGTCCGCGCGGGGGCGGACGAACGTGCCGCGCTTCTGGCGGGCGTCGACCATCCCCTTGGCCGCGAGCACCTTCAGCGACTCGCGCAACGCGGTGAGGCTGACGTCGAGTTCGGCCTGGAGCGCGCCGAGGTCGATCGTCGCGCCCTCGGGGATCCTGCCGCTCAGCACCCGGTGCGCGATGGTCTCCACGGTCTGCCCGTGCACCCCGCGCCGCGCGTAACCCGACATGCCCTACCCGCCGTTCTCGTCCGGCCGTTCCGGACCACCTCGCCCGTCACCACCACATCCGTCACGACCGCATCCGTCACCGCCGCACCCGTCACGACCGCGCCTCTCCTCACTGCACCGGTTACGGTCGCCGCGCTCATTCTCCCCGTCATGACGAGGACTTGACCACGCTCCAGCCGCCGTCGACCAGCAGGCTGGACCCGGTGACGTATGAGGCCTCGGGCGAGGCGAGGAACGCGATGGCGGAGGCCACCTCGTCCGGGGTGCCGAAGCGCCCGGCCGCGGTCTCGGCGACGCTCGCGGCCCGCGCCTCCTCCGGCACCCTGTCCCACAGTCCGGTCAGGATCGGGCCCGGCAGCACGGTGTTGACCCGCACCTCGGGCCCGTACTCGACGGCCAGTTGGCCGCTGAGCGAGAGCAGGCCGCCCTTGGCGGCTGCGTAGGCCGGGTGGCCGGGGATGCCCCGGTGGGCGTGCACGGACGAGACCAGGACGATGGCGCCGCGCTCGGCGCGCAGATCGGGCAGGCAGGCCCGTACGCCGAGGAAGGCCGCCGTCAGTCCGACGGAGATCTGGCGGTTCCAGGAGTCGGGGGAGGTCTCGTGCGCGGGCGCAACCTCGATCTTCACCGCGTTGCTGACCAGCACATCCACCGGGCCGAAGCCGTGTGCGGCCTCCAGCAGCCGCTCCCAGCTGTCCTCGCGCGCCACGTCCGCGGCGACGAACACGGCCTGGCCGCCGCCCTCTTGGATCTCCTTCGCGACGAGGGCTCCGCGCTGCTCGTCGACGTCGGCGACCACCACGGCCGCCCCCTCCTCGGCGAGCCGCCGGGCGCCGGCCGCGCCGATTCCCGCCGCGGCACCGGTGACGATCGCCGTCCGCCCGGAGAAGCGGCCGGCGGCACGCTGAGAGGCTGTCATGGACCCTGCTCCTTGGGTGAGGTAACGAACGCGAACGAGTTAGGGCGTGCCGGTAGGCGACCTCGCGGAACCCTCCCGTCCGAACTCGCCGCTATCCAGCGCGTGTTTGAAATGTAGTACGCCCGAACGTCGCACATTCTTCCGGTTGTCATTCTGGAGGCGTGGAGACTATCGCGGATCCCGATGAATATGAGGGTTCTACTAGTGGCGGCAAGACTCCGGGGATAGGCTATCGAGCGCTGCTCGCGATGGCGGTCGGTGGGGGTCAGGGGTGGGGGCGAAGACACCGTGATTGAGCTGCAAAAACACGTAACCCGGAGCGGTTCTGTCCGAGGTCTTGAACGCGCGTTCGCCTTCCTGGCCTGCGGCGTTTACAACTCGCCCACAATTTCCTCGTATTGCTCACCATAAAGCGGTCCATGCAACAGCAGTGGGCCCCTTTCTTCCGTGACGTTTGCGACCGGCGTTCGCGCCTGGGGTCACGAAGTGGGTGTGCAGCGAGAAGCGGGTGCTTCGTTTTCACGACAAGAGAAGCGTCACGACAAGAGAAGTGTCACGACGAGAGAAGTGTGGAGTGTGATGCCATGAACCGACTCGGGAAAGACTCGCGCCGGTTGGCCCGGAAGCTTGTGGCGCCGCCGGCGAGCATCGCGTTATCTGTTCTTTTGCTGGCGGGCGGCGCCATGGGAGCGGCGGTTGGACCGGCCGCCGCTTCGACTGTCGACGGCACGCTGACGGTTGAGGTGCTGCGCGACTTCTTCGGCACTGGCGTGATCAACGCGGCGATGGACGTGCCGCAGCGGGGCATGAAGGTGGAGATCTCCGACCCCGCTGGGCACGCTGTCACCGGCGTCACGGATGCCACCGGAAAGGTCGTGGTGTCGCGGTCGACCGCGCTGAACGGCGGCCGGTACCGCGTCGACGTCAGCATCCCGGCGCCGTACAGCGACTACCTGCGGGCGGCGCCCGCGTCGACGGCGGAGAACCACTTCGCCAGCTTCACGTCGTTCGTGGATGTGTCGGACGGAAAGAACGCCTCGGTGACGACGGGGGTGTGGGATCCGGCCGACTACTCGCTGCCGGACTCGCGGTACTTCGTGCCGATCCACAACGGCGCCAACGGTACCGACAACCGGGCGTTGGTGGCGTTCGGGACGAAGACCCGAGGCACGTGTCCCACCGATGTGGCGTGCCCGGCCACGCTGGCCACACAGGATCAGGTGGGCACGACGTTCGGGTTGGCGTACGACACGTCCCGGACCCGCCTGTTCCAGAGCGCGTTCGCCCGCCGGTACGCCCCGTACGGGCCGCAGGGCGGGGGCGCGATCTACACGGTGCCGGTCAACGGTTCGGGTGCGCCGGAGCTGTTCGCGCGGGTGCCGGATGCCGCGGTGACGCGGCATGCCGCCGCCAACATGATCAAGGATCCCGGGTTCACCGACGCGCCGGGCAAGGAGAGCATCGGTGGCCTGGCCCTGTCGGAGGACGGCTCCACGCTGTACGCGGTGAACCTGCGGACCCGCAGCCTGGTGAGCTTCGACGCGACAGGGGCCACCGCCGCGGCGCCCAAGTCGACGGTTCCGATCCCGGACCCGGGGTGCGCGAGCCCCGACGACTGGCGGCCGTTCGGTCTCCAGGTCCACAACAACACCCTGCACGTCGGCGGCGTGTGCAGCGCGGAGAGCACGCAGCAGCGCGCGGACCTGAAAGCCTTCGTCTCCACCTACGACGGCAAGCGGTTCACCACGGTGCTGAGCCACCCGCTCACGAACGAGCGCGGCAGCGTCTACGGTTCCGGCGACAGGGTCACCCACTGGAACCCGTGGAACACCAGCCTGGACACGTGGGACGACCGGAGGTCGGGCAGCGTCTTCGGCGATCCGCAGCCGGAGTTGGCCTCCCTCGCCTTCGCCCGCGACGGCTCGATGATCCTGGGATTCCGCGACCGGTTCATGGACGTGGTCAGTTGGGGAGGGCTGGACCCCCGTCCGGGGGACGACACGGCGGAACACGGCATGTCCGGTGGTGACATCACCATGGTCTGCGCCACTCCCACCGGTGAATACCAGTGGGAAGGCACCGGGAGCTGCCCCAACCACGCCACCCCCGCCAACAGTGGCGGCCAGGCCGCCGATGTCGTCGAATACTTCCCGGGCGACTTCTACACCACCGCGCACCACGAGACCGCGCTGGGGTCGGTGGCCTATATCCCGCAGCAGCAGTGGGTCGTCAGCACGACGTTCGACCCGGTCGTCAACGTCGCGACCTCAGGGACCGGCTACTACGACATCACCACCGGTCGGGGCCCGGGCAACAACCCGACCGCCAACGGGTTCCAGTTCGTCAGCCGGGAACAAGGCGGGTTCGGCAAGGCCGGCGGGCTCGGTGACATCGCGTACGCGGCGGCGAACGCGCCGATCCAGATCGGCAACGTCGTGTGGTTCGACGGCGATCACAACGGGATCCAGGACCCGGGGCACGTGCTGCTGCCGGGGGCGACGATCAACCTGCTGGACGCGGACGGCAAACAGGTCGCCACGACCAGGACCGATGCCGCCGGCGAGTACTACTTCGGTGGTGTCGGCGCCGCGTACGAGCTCACGCCCGGCGCGAAGTACACGGTGCAGTTCGACGTGTGCACCGCGGACACCAGCCAGGTGCCCGAGCAACCTCCGGCGAGCGAGCTGAGGTTCACGCTCCCGCGGGCCGGTGCCAACCGTGCGCACGACTCCAATGTGACCCCGCCGACCACCGGACCGTTGTGCAACGGCTCCGCGCCTGTCACGGCGCCGGACAAGCCGGGCGGGGTCGACCACACGATCGACGCCGGGGTGTACATCCCGAAGGAAACCCCGACCCCGACTCCCACCCCGACCCCGACTCCCACACCCACACCCACACCCACACCGACGCCGACGACGCCATCGACTCCGGCGCCGCCCGCGGCCTCCACGCCGCCGCCCGCGCCGCCTGCCAACCACCC
>NZ_LIQY01000116.1 GCF_001418495.1 Streptomyces pathocidini
CGTCCACAGGGAGGCCGTCCACAGGGAGGCCGTCCGCCGGGGGGCCGTCCGACAGACCGACCGCCGAGGTCTCCACGAAGCGGCCGCCCGCCCGGAGGGCCGTCGCGCGGCCCGGGAGGGTGTTGGAGTTGGCCTCGGCCACCGAGCCGGGCAGGTTCACCGCGGGCAGCGCGGGCGGTGGCGCCGTGCCCGGGCCCGAGGGCGTCGGGCGGGTCGGCAGCAGCGACTTGGGCAGCACGGCGACGGCCGCGATCCCGCCCTGCTTCTGCTGCCGCAGCTGCACCCGTACGCCGTGCCGCGCGGCGAGGCGTGCCACCACGTACAGGCCGAGGCCCAGCGCGTCGTCATCCTCCGCCGCCTCGGGCACCTCCCCCTGCGGCTCGGCCAGCAGGGCGTTGAGCTCATCCAGCCGGCCCTGGGTCATGCCGATGCCCTCGTCCTGGATCGAGAGCATGACCTCGCCGCCCTCCAGCAGCCAGCCGGAGAGCTGGACCGCGGAGTCCGGCGGGGAGAACGCGGTGGCGTTCTCCAGGAGTTCGGCGACCAGGTGGCTGATCGCCTCCGCCGCGAACCCGGCGACCTGCGCGTGCGGCGGGAGCGAGTGGATGTCCACCCGCTCGTACCGCTCGATCTCGCTGACCGCGGCGCGCAGCACGTCCAGCAGCGGCACCGGCGCGCCGCCGTGCCCGCTGCCGTGCCCGCTGCCGTGCCAGCCACCGTGCTCGACCCCGGCGAGGACCAGCAGGTTCTCGCTGTGGCGGCGCATGCGGGTGGCCAGGTGATCGAGCTTGAAGAGGGTGTCGAGCCGCTCCGGGTCCGCCTCGCGGTCCTCCAGGCCCTCGATGACGCCCAGCTGCCGCTCGACCAGGCCGAGGGTGCGCACCGCGAGGTTGACGTACGTGCCCTGGACGCGGTCGGCGACCCCTGACACCTCCGCCGTCAACTGCTTCTGCTGGGCCAGGAGTTCGTCGCGCTGATCGGCCAGGCGCTGGCGCTCGGCGACGAGCCGGGTGCGGTCCTCGGCCAGCTGCTCGGCGCGGGTGTGCAGCCGGGCCACCGCGCCGCGGAGCTCGTTGACGGCCCAGACGACCTCGGCGAACTCGTCCTTGCGGCCGGTGTACTTGACCGGCTCCTCCCCGGCCGGGTCCGCCGCGACCCGCTGCGCGCCGCGCCGCAGCGCGGCCAGCGGGTGGGTCATGGAGCGGGCGGCGGTGATGCTGACACCGATGGCGATCAGCACGCAGAGGCCGGCCAGCGCGATCCGCAGCTCCAGCGTGGTGACATCGTCGTCACGTACGGCGGAGAGGCGGCTGGTCTCGGCGGTGGTGAGCGCGGACTCCACGGCCCGCATACGGTCGAGGCGGCCGGAGAGCGCGGTGTCGATCCTGGAGCGGCTGAGGGCGAGGTCCTCGGGCGAGAGCTCGGGCTGGTCGGCGAGGCGGGTGAGGTAGCGCTCGGCGCCGCTGACCTCGGTGCCGTTGACCGTGTTCTCGTACCGGCTCACCGCGTCCTCGGGCGCCGTACGGTCGAACTCGGCGAGAGCGGCCTGCTCCTGGACGCGGCTGCGCTGGGTGGCGGCGGTCAGCTCGGAGTGCCAGCCGTCGGTGGTGACGCCGGTGGGCAGCCCGAGGCTGCCCAGCCCCTCCGCGGCCGCGGCCTTCTCGCCCTCGACGAGCCCGGCGAGAGCCAGAGCGCGGGTGGCGGAGGCCTCTTCGACAGCCCGGCCGAGCGCGGGCAGCGACTCCACGGTGCCGGAGGCGCGCGGCGGGATGCGGCGGGCGAGGTCGGTGGAGACCTCGCGCAGCGCGTCGAGCACGGCGGTGTACGCCTGGAAGGTGTCCATGGCGGGGCCGCGCCCGGACTGCGCCTCCTGACGGACCTTCCCCAGGCCGGCCAGCGCCTTGCGCAGGGCGGCGGGCACGTCGGCGCCACTCGCGCCGATCTCCTGGATCTGCCGGTCGACGCGGGCGGCGCGGCTCTTGGAGACGTCCTCGGCGCCGGACTCGGTGGTGCGTCCCGCGGCGACGAACTCGGTCATCGTGTCGCGCTCGTCGGCGAGCGAGTGGGCGAGGACGAGCGCCCGCCCGTTCAACTCGGAGAGCGAGACCAGCCGCTGGGACTCGGTCAGATCGCCGGAGGCTAGGGCGACCGCGGGCGCTCCCGCACCGGCCACGGCGACGGCCACCACGGCGACGTACCCGACGAGCCGGTTGCGGACCCGGGCCGTGCGCCGGGGCGGCGGGGGGGTGTTGCCGCCCACCGATGCCTGCGCGGGCTGAGTCGCCTGCTGCCCGGAGGGTGCCGTCGGCTGCGCGGAGGGTGTCGTCGGCTGCGCGGAGGGTGTCGTCTGCTGAGGGGACTGCGCCGTCGGCTGGGCGGGTTGCGACGGCTGCGCCGACGCCGACTGTGCCGACCTACGCCTTTTGCCCCGAGGCCGCGTCTTCTGCACCGGTGCTCGCAATCTGTTCTCGTCTTGCCCATGGCCGAGGTGACAGCAGTGGGTTCACTCGGGCGCGACCGGCCGGCGCCGGATCCCACCGCGCGCGGAGCGCGGGCCGACCGGCGCCCCGCCCCCCTACCCTTCGGTACGACGGGACCAGACCATTCCAGTACCGCTTCACGCGGGGCTCGCCCATCACCCGCTTGGCCACCTGAACGAGTGAACATTACTAAGGAGTTGGCGAACAACTTGCGCCGAGGGGGCCTTTGGGGCCCACCGAGGGCCCTGGCTTGGAATCGCTCCCGACGCCTGGCAGGATGCGCGCCCGCAGCAAGATCGGACTCGCCGAATCCGGGGGAATTCAGGGCGGGGCGGACAGGGATGGCGGGCGGCCTTCACGGGACTCCCGGCGGCCCGGCCGTGGTTGGGCAGCGGCCCGGCCGTGGTTGGGCTGCCGAGCGGTGCCGTTCCCGTGGCCGCGGCCGGTCAAACCTCCGAGGCGATCTCGTGCTCCGGCAGACTGGCCGTATGCGCATGGATCTGGCCACCGAGCCCGGGGACCCGCGACGCCCCAACGAGGACTACGTTTCCGCCGTTCTCCCCGCGTCGGGGCAGGGCGGGGCGCTCGTCCTCCTGGACGGGGTGACGCCGCCGGAGGGCGACGACGGATGCGTGCACGGAGTCCCGTGGTTCGTGGCCCGGCTGGGCGGGAAGCTGCTCGAACTGTCCGGTTCGCGCCGCGATATGAGCCTCGCGGACTGCCTGGCCGCGTCCATCTCGGAGGTGGCGGACACCCACCGGGAAACCTGTGATCTTTCTCACCCACTGACACCGCAGGCGACGGTGGTCGCAGCGCGGTGGGGCGGAGGGTCGCCGGGGGTTCCGGAAGTCTCAGGGGCGGCCGGGGCGGAGATTGAGCACGCCCCAGGGGCAGCCGGACCGGAGGTCGAGTATCTGGTGCTGTCGGACTCGGTGCTGCTGCTGGAGTCGGCGGCGGACGGCGGCACGGTGACCGCCGTACTGGACGACCGCATCGACGTCCTGCGGGCGGCAGGCCGACGGGTCGCGCCGCTGCGGAACCTGGAGGGCGGCTTCTTCACGGCGGCGGCGGACCCCGGGGTCGCCCGCCGCGCGGTGACGGGCGCCGTCCCGCGCTCCTCCGTCAGGGCGCTGGCCGCCCTGACGGACGGCGCGGCCCGCTGGGTCGAGGTCTTCGCCGAGGGCGGCTGGCCGGACTGCCTGGCCCTCCTCCGCAAGGAGGGATCGCACGGACTGATCGACCGCGTACGGACGTTGGAGGCGGCGGACCCGTCGCGCACGGCGTACCGGCGGGGGAAGACACGGGACGACGCAGCGGTGGCGTTCGTGGAGCTGTGAGACCGCATCAGCTGTGAGATCGCGTCAGGCGTGATGCGGGGCGCGGTGGGCGAGTCGGCGGGATCGGCCTCCGGACCGGAGGGTTCGGCCTCCAACTGGTGCGGGAGCTGGGCGCAGTGCGGCTCCTCGGTCTGGTGCGGGATGTCGAGGAGAGGCGGTCAGCGGTGGCTCAGCACGTTGACCACCCGACCGTTGGGGTCGCGGACGAAGAACCGCCGTACGCCCCACTCCTCGTCGCACAGAGGATGGACGATCTCGGCGCCGCTCTCCCGCACGGCCGCGTGGACCGCGTCGACGTCATCCACCTCGACGCTGAAATCGGGGTTGACCGGCGCGGTCTTGTCGCTGGTCATGAAGCTGACCTGGGCCGTGGGGGCGGACGGCGAGGCGAGCGTCATGATCCACCCCTGATTCATGACCTCCTTGAGACCCAACAGCCCGTAGAACTCCCGACTCCGCCCCTGCGGGGCCTCGGCGTGAACGATGGGCATGACACGACGAACAACCATGGGACACCTCCCGGGTGACAAATCTCGCGCCTTCCGCACTCCGAGGAGTATCACGGCGGACGCGGCCGAGACCTAACACTCGCGCGGGGCGCATGCCCGTTAGAGGATGAACCCTATGCCCACGGACCCCATTTCCCTGGCCAGGGCCACAAGCTCCACGCCCCAACCCTCACCGCCCTCCTCCTCTTCGAACCCACCGAAACATCCACGGTCGGCGACCGCCCTGACTCAATTCTCCCGGGAGGACCGAACGTTAAAATGTGGGTGGGTGTGGGTAGCCGCATCCACCCACAATTGGAGGGTTGACCATGACGTATGACCTTGAATTAGCGAAGGAAATATATCGTGTTGGTGTCAGTTTACGTGTGACGGACAAAGTCATGCTGGCCGCGTTCGAGACCGGAATCGTCGAGACCGGGATGCGGAATCTGCATTACGGGGACCGGGATTCGGTAGGAGTTTTCCAGCAGCGGCCGTCCCAGGGCTGGGGAACCCGGGTTCAGTGCCTTGACCCCGATCACGCGGCGCGGCGGTTCTTCACGGAAGCCGTCCGAGTGGCCAAAGCCCACCCCGACTGGTCCGCGGGCAAAGTGGCCCAGGGCGTACAGCGGTCGGCGTATCCCACCCGGTACGACCACGCCGAACACCTGGCGAGGGGGCTGCTGACGCAGATCGCGAAGGCCGTGGGGGGAAGTGGAGGCCACTGATCCACGGGAAGTGGGCGCCACAGCACCACTGACCCACGGAAACGGGCACCACGGCACCACTAACCCACGGGAAGTAGGCACCCCTGACTCACGGGAAATGGGCGCCACTGATCCATAACCGGTCCGTGACAGGCACAAGAAGGCCCACTCCTCGGAATTCCGATTCCGGGGAGCGGGCTTGCGACCGAGAAGCGGGCAAGCCCTACAGCGCATTCAGGCGGTGGAGCAGGCGCGCCAGTTCGGCGATTTCCCGGCGGTCCCAGCCCTCCAGTTTTCGGACGTACTGGGCGCGGCGGGCGCCGCGGACCGCGGTGAAGCGGGTGCGGCCCTCGGGAGTGAGGGTGACCAGGGAGGCGCGGCCGTCGGCGGGGTCGGGGCGGCGGGCGATCAGGCCCAGGGACTCCAGGGCGCGCAGCTGGCGGCTCATCGTGGCCTTGCCGACGCCGAAGTAGCCGGCGAGTTCGGTGGCCCGCTGCTCGCCCGCGTCCTCCAGGCGGAGCAGGAGCCCGTACGCGGCGGGCTCCAGATCCGGGTGGACCTCGCGGGCCATCTCGCCGGAGGAGGCGCGGGCGCGGCGCAGGAAAACGGCCAACTCCCGTTCGAGCGCCAGAAACTCGTGGTCCACGCCACTCACGTCCCTCATGTCCTCCGCACTCTCCGAAACCTTCCCGCCCCGGGGAATTTTCTTTCAGCCGCCGGCGTTCTCGCAGCTCCGCCGGGTCGGGGCCAGTATTTCGCAGGAGTAGACCAACGGCAGCACCGCCGCCCCCTTTGGCCTGAGCTCCTGCCGGGTACCCCCTTCTATGGCATGGCCACGCCCATTCTCTCCCTCCCATCCTTCCGGCCCACCCTTCCGGATCCGCTCCCC
>NZ_LIQY01000117.1:0-15701 GCF_001418495.1 Streptomyces pathocidini
TCCCCGACCCGCCCGGCCACCGTCTCCACCCCCGCCTCGGCCGCCGCCCTGGCGCGGGCGGCGGCCGAGGCGGGGGTGGCGACGGTGGCCGGGCGGGTCGGGGAGGTGCGGCAGGGCGAGGGCTGGGTGGCGGCCGCCGGGCTGCGGGCCCGCTGGCTGATCGCGGCCGACGGGCTGCACTCGCCGATCCGCAGGGCGCTGGGCCTGGAGGCGCCGGGTGCACGGCGGGCGGGCGCGGAGCCCACCGGCGCACGGCCGATGGACGGGGACCTCACGGACGTACGGCGTGCGGGCCTGGAGGCGCCGGGCGCAGGGCCGCATCCGCGCTCCGGCGCGCGCCGGAGTACGCCTCGCCGCTACGGGCTGCGCCGCCACTACCGCGTCGAGCCGTGGACCGATCACGTGGAGGTGCACTGGTCGCCGCACGGGGAGGCGTATGTGACGCCGGTGGACGGCGACTTGGTGGGAGTCGCCGTGCTGAGCCGTGCCCGCCGCTCCTACGCCGACCACCTCGCGGACTTCCCCCGCCTCGCTCCCCTCCTGGGAGCCCACCCGGCCACGCCGGTGCTCGGAGCCGGTCCGATGCGGCAGCACGTACGTGCACGGGTCGCGGGGCGGGTGCTGCTGGTCGGCGACGCTGCGGGGTACGTGGACGCGCTGACCGGTGAGGGGATCGCCCTCGCGCTCGCTTCGGCGGAGGCGGCGGTGGGGTGTGCGGTGCGGGGGTGCCCGCGGGAGTACGAGGCGCAGTGGCGGCGCCTCTCCCGCGGCCACCGCGCCCTGACCGGCGCGCTCCTGAGCCTGGCCTGCGGCCCGCCCGGCGTTCGAGGCCTCATCGTGCCGACGGCGAGTGCCCTGCCGCGGGTGTTCGCCGCGGCGGTACGGGCGCTGGAGTAGGTGCGCCCGCACCGCACACCGGACGCGTCGGCACCACAGCGGATGGGCCCGCTCGTCGGCGGCGGATGGGCACTTCGGCGGCGGGTCCGCGCGTCAGTAGCCGACCGGTCTGCTCGCCAGCAGCCGACGGGCCTGCTCACCAGCGCCGTGGCAAGGGCTCGTTGAGCCGCATATGCCGCGCGGTGTAGAGTGATCACACGTAAACCAGTCCTTTATTGGGCATGTCGCGAGTATGGGGAAACGCGGCGAGTCGTACGAGGGAATGGATGCGGGGGGATCGAATGGCCTCGATCAAAGTGACCGGCCGGGCGCCCGAGTTGGCGCGGCTGCGTACCACGATCGAACGGGCCCGCGTGGGGCGGACGACCACCGTACTGGTCCGGGGAGAACCGAGGATCGGAAAGTCGACGGTGCTGGAAGCGGTCGCCGCGCTGGCCGGTGAAGCCGGCTTCCAGGTGGCTGCGGCCGGCGCGCGAGGGGGCCCCGACAGGCCGTTCGCGGCGGCCGGCCAGATCCTCGGCCGGCTGCTGGCGACGAGCTCCGCGGTCACCGCCGCGGACGGCCCGCCCTCCCCCGAACTCCTGTGGAAACTCACCGAGTTGGTGCGGGCGAAATCGCGTCACGTACCGGTCGCCATCTGTCTGGACGACATCTCCCACCTCGACCCGTGGTCGTTGCGCTGGGTGCTGGCGCTGTCGGGGTCCGTCTTCCCCACCCCGCTGGTGATCGCGGTGTCGGAGGATGACGTCAGCCCCGTTCACGGCTCCTCGCCGCGGGCCGAACTCGCCGCCAGCGCCGAGCACATCAGACTCACCGGCCTCCCGCCGGCCGCGGTCATCGAATTCGCGGCGAACCGCTGCGGCGTCACACTCGGCGAGGAATCCGCGGCCGTGTGCCACGAGTTGACCGGTGGCAACCCCGGCTTGCTGCTGGCCTTACTGTCCGAACGGGCCGGCACCGTACTCACCGCCGAGACCGTGCGGGCCACCAGCGGTTCCGCGGTGCTCCTGGGCAGCGAGCGCTGGCTGGCCGATCTCGGGGAGCCGGCGCTCGAGCTGGCGAGGGCGGTCGCCGTGCTCGGCGCCGACGCGGAGATCACCTGGGCCGCCGAGCTCGCCCGGCTGACCGTCCAGGACGCGTTGTGCGCGATCGACGAGTTGGTCGACCGGTGTCTGCTCGCCAACCGCACGCCACTGACCTTCCGTCACCCGCTGCTGGCCACCATGGTCGTCGGCGCCATCCCCGTCGGCACCCGAACCGCTCTGCACCTGCGGGCCGCCGAGATCCTGCGCGACGGGCACTTCGGCATGACGGGCGTCGCCCGGCAACTGGTCGCGGCCGGCCCGCTCGGCCTGGACTGGGCTGTCCGCCCTATGCGGATCGCAGCGCGCCAACTGGCCCGGGAAGGCAGGGCCGAGGACGCCGCCCGGCACTTACGCGGCGTGCTGCGGGAGCGATTACGGCCGCGAGTCCGGTCCGCGGTGCGGCGCGAGCTGGCCGAGCTGGACGCGTTCGTCGATCCGGACCTCACGGTGCGGCAGCTGGAGGCGGCACGGCAGGAGGCCGACGACCCCGAGATCGCGACCGACTACGCCGTGGCCCTGGCTGCCCTGCTGACCGAATGCGGACGGCCGGTGGACGCCGTGGCGGTCCTGGACGACACGGCAGAACGGCTCGGCCCTGCCCCGTCGGCGCAGTCGTGGCGGCTCCGGCTGCACAAGGCGTACGTCTGCCTCGGCGGTCCCGCCTTCCTGTCCGGGGCCGCCGACCGGCTGGACGACCTCGTCGCCGAGAGGCCGCGGGGCCAAGGCGCGCTGAAGGAACTGGCCGGCCTGCGGGCCGCCGAGGCGGTCCACGCCGGTGCGGACCGGGCAGCGGCCGTGCGCCACTCCAGACAGGCGCTGGCCGGTGGCGGCGGGGGGCAAGCCAGATGTTTCTGGCACGGCTGCGTGACACTGATCCGGGCCGACGAGCTGACCGAGGCGTGGGCGCACTGCGGCCGCGTTCGCCTAGCCGACGGGGCGCGCCCCGGGCGGTGGGACCACGTCACCGCCGAGCTGTTGCGCGCCATGGTCTGCCGGGTCCGGGGCGACCTGGCCGGGGTGGCCGGGGCGCTGGCCCCGATGGCGGACGTACTGCGCTCGGCGGCCTTCGCGTCCCACGTACGGGCCGCGCCCGCCGTGTCGCTCCTGGCCGAGGCGCGGGCCCTGATGGGCGACACGGATGCCGCCCTCGCCCTGCTCGGCGACTGCGGGTTGGATCGCGAACTGCCCTGGCGGCAGGACACCTGGGCCGTGCTGTCCGCGCGCGCCGTGGTGTGGGAGTGCGTCGGCGAACTGCCACGCGCTGTCGAGGACCATCTCGCCGCCGGGCGGCTGCTGGCCGAATGCCAGGTGGGCAATCCTTCGGTGGCGCCCTGGCGGTCGCGCGCCGCGCGGCTGCTCGCCGCCGCGGGGGAAACCGGCCGGGCCGCCCGCCTCGCCGATGCCGAGCTGGACGAGGCACGCCGCTGGGGCACCCCGCGCGCGATCGGGATCGCCGAACACGCCGTCGCCATGGCCGAGTCCGGGGCGCGGCGCATCGACCTGCTGGCCACCGCCGCCGGCACGCTGGCGCGTTCGCCCGCCCGGCTGGAACTGGCGGCCGCCCGATGCGACCTGGGTACGGCGCTGGCCGAGGCCGGTCGGCTGCACGAGGCATGTATCGAGTTCGACGCCGCGCTGTCCACGGCCGAGTCCTGTGGCGCACGGCCGCTGGCGCGCCGGATCGCGATCGCGCGCCAGGAGATCCGCCCCGCGGACATCCGGGAGTCGGTCCATCCGAACCTGCCGGAGCTGACGCCGCAGGAGCTGAAAATCCTGTGTCTGGCCCGGGACGGCCACACCAACCGGGCCATAGCCGGGAAGCTGTTCGTCACCGTGCGGACCGTGGAGTTCCACCTGTCCGGCGCCTACCGCAAGCTTGGCATCTCCGGGCGGCAGCAGCTCGCCCAGCTCCTCCCCGAGACGGTGGTGAACACGACGGCGGCCACCACAGCGCCCACCACGGCTCCGACCACGGCGGCCACGACCACCGCCGCGGCGATGACGGCGACGGCCATGACGGCGGTGGCGCCGCTGCCCCAGCGGGCAGGCGGATAGGGCACCTGGGACGGCTCAGGCGGCACCTGACAGCTCAGGCCGGCCCGTCCGCCCAGTCCGCGCCGATCCGGAGCCACTCGGGTGCGTCGGCCGCGGGCGAGGAGACCACGTACCGCTGGAAGTTGCCGACCGCGGAGACCCCGTGCACCCCCTCGACGGTGTTCGCCGCCAGGTGGCACAGCAGCCCGCGGTCCACCGGCCCCAGACCGAGGCGGTTGAGGTGGATGTAGAGGTAGTTCACCATCAGCCGGAAGGAGGCGAACCAGTGGTCGGTCCACAGGAAGTCCGCATGGCCGTGGTCGGTCTGGAGCAGTCGGTGGAACTCGCTGACCTGCCGGGTCGGCAGGCGCGGCGCCCTGCCGGCCCCGCTCAGCGACACCTCGCCGGACGCCAGCAGCGGGTGCGCGACCCGCTGGTGGCGGCGTACCGCGTCCGCCCAGTCCCGGAGGAACGGCAGGCCACTCCCGTCGCCGGCCAGCGTGGACTCCACCGTGCGCAGGCGCTCGTGCAGCGCGTCGGCCTGCCGCCGGTAGCGCTCGTCGAAGGCTGCCCGGTACCCGTCCGGGTCCGACGTGCGGGAGAGGAACGCGTCGGCGTGCGACCGCAGCGACATGAAGCCGCGGGCGATCGGTGCGCCGCCCTCGTCGAACGGAACGGCCGCCACCGACGCAGTGGTCCACATCAGGTCCAGCGCCAGCACCTGCAGTGCGCCACCGGCCCGGACATGCTCGTACATCAGGAACGCCAGCTCGTTGGTGTCGCTGAGGAAACCGGCCAGCAGCTCGCCGGCCCGCATCGATCCCAGCACCGGCAGCCGGTGGTCATAGGGCTGTTCGAGCACGGTGTTGTCCGGCACCCAGGGGTGGAGCGGGCCCGGCTCCATCTCAAGTTCCGCGAGCCGTTCGTGCACCGGGGCCAGCGCCTGCTCGTCCAGGCGGGCCCTGGACGGATGGGCGCGCAGGTACGTGTCGAGCATCGCGGTTGCCGTCGGCCGCACCTGCGTGGCCCAGGTCTCCTCGGAGGTGCGGAAGTTCAGCCGCAGATGGGGTCCACGCAGCCAGTGGCGGCCGAACCAGGCGCCGCTGACCGACGCGCGGACGGCGTCGAACGCCGGGCGGACGGCGTGCAGGACGAGCGCCGGTTCGGCGTCCTCGTCGTGGTGGTGGACGTGGATGCTGTGCCACTGGGCGGACGGCTCGGTCACGGGGCCGTCGACCCCTCGGGCAGCTCCGCGAGGACCCGGCCCACCAGGAACCGCAGCTGGTTCTCCTGCCACAAGGTCAGCCCGAGCCGGTTGTTGACCAGATGCGCGCAGCGCAGGAGCACCAGGCTCGTGGCCGGATGGTCGGTGGCGGCCAGACCGAGGGGCTCGGCCAGCGGGGAGGCCGCCCACTCGGAGGTGAAGTCGCCCCGGTCCTCCAGGCCGTGGAGAGCGTTCCGCATCCGGCGCACCGACGCCAGCCAGTACCCCCGCTGGCCGTCCTCATCCGGCCGGGACGCCAAGTGCCAGGTGCGCAGGGCCCGTTCACGGAGCTTCTCGCGCTGGGCCAGGTAGCGGGGCTCGACGTCAGCGGCCTCGGGGCCGCTGCCGAACGGCAGTGGCGGGCCGCCGTGGCGCGCCCACTGGCCGCGCACCTCGTCGCACAGCGCGAACACCCCGACGACCAGGTCGAAGGCCAGCAGCGCGCGCTGCTCCACGGTCGTGCCGGCCGCCACCACGGAGAGCGCCAACTCGCTGGACTCGTGGAAGTGCCGCTCCACGGCGGCGACGGCCGCGCCGTACCCGTAGTCCGTGTGCTCGCGCTCATAGGGCAGGAACTCCATGGTGTTGTTCGGCCGCACCGCCTGGTCGTGACCGGAGCGGCCCTCCAGACCGGCCAGGCCCTCCGCCACCCGGGCGAAGCCCGACCGGTCCACGACGTCCGCGGCCGGGGTGAGGGTCAGGAACGCCCGGATCCGCTGGGCCGCCAGCCGTTCGATCGTGGCACGCTCGGCCGCGCGGGTGGGCAGCAACCGCAGCCGGACGTGCGGCCCGCCCTCCCAGTACCGGAGGAAGAAGTAGCGCTGTACCAGGCCGTCGGACACCAGTTCCGTGACCAGCGGCCGGACGCAGTCGGCCAGCAGCACGTCCTGGTCGGTGTCGTAGAAGATGTGCGCGCACACCCAGTCCGAACCCTCCACCGCACTGGGGTCCAGCCGGTCGCTACCGGTCAGCATGCTGTCCTCCGTTGATCTCGACGAGATATTCGGTCACCCGGGATCCGTGGTCTCCGTAACTGGGCAATGCGGATGGGTCGGGCAGCGCCTCCTGGAGGAACAGCACGTGTTCCGGGCCGGCGAGCATCCGCTCGAACACGCCGACCAGCAGCAGGTTCGCGAAGTCGACGTACAAGGGCTTGCGGGACTTGACCCGCCACACGCTGCCGCCGACCACCGACGCCGGGTCCAGGCTCCGTACGAAGCAGCGCTCCGGCATCCCGTGCTCGTGCAGCCAGGCGGCCAGCCGCAGCAGGTAGGGCCGGTCGGTCTCGCCGTTCCGCCGGACCGGCGCCGCGCTCACCGGGAACACCCACTGGCGGCGGCTGACCGTCGTCCTGCCGATCACCACCCTGGGTTCGGCCAACATGCCGTCGACCCGGGCGAGCGAGGTGTCCCCGAACATCCGCCGCCCCGGGATGAGCAGGTTCGAGGTGGCGCCGAACGCCTGCATCAGCAGCCGGATCGCGGGCGGCAGCCACAACTCCGCGATGAGGTTGGGGTGTACAGGGCGCACCTCGGCGCCGCGGCTGCGGGACCGCAGGGTGAGCAGGCCCAGGTCCGGGTCGTGGCGCACCACCAGGTCACCGACCGGGATGCGGGCGTCGGCACCGCGCAGGCTGAGCCCCTCGGGGTAGTCGATCTCCGCGGGCACCGCCGAGATCCGCAGCCCCACGTTGCTGCCGTAGTGGCGGCAGGTGTCCGCCATGACCGTGCCGCCGGGCGGCGGCGCCGTGCTCACCTCGACGGCGATCCCGGCCTGGGCGAGCAGCCGCCGGATGCGGTCGCGCCCCCGGCCGTGCCCGGAGTTGACGGCGTTGACCACGAACCGGGGGTCGTCACCGCCGCCGAGCGGCTGCCCGTAGAAGGCCACCGAGTCCGGCGGCCGCATCCACACCGGCCAGCTCCGGGCCGACGCGGACAGCCGCTCGGGGTCGAGCCGCAGGACACCGTGCTCGTCCGCCCGCCCCTCCAGCGCCTCGGAGCACAGTTCGGCCCGCAGCCGGG
Organism: Streptomyces pathocidini; assembly: GCF_001418495.1. Taxonomy (GTDB): domain Bacteria; phylum Actinomycetota; class Actinomycetes; order Streptomycetales; family Streptomycetaceae; genus Streptomyces; species Streptomyces pathocidini. The sequence goes on from NZ_LIQY01000117.1 coordinate 7,302, forward strand.
CCAACTCGCGGATCCTGGGCATCGGGTGGTCCGCCAGGGCCTGGTAGCCGTGCGTGCCCATGGAGAGCAGGTCCGGCAGGCCGGGATCCTCGCGCAACCACTCCTGCACCGCGCGATGGAAGGCGAGGAACGGCACGGTGGAGCCCGCGCCGATGCGCTCGGCGAACGTCTCCGCGAGCGCGACCCGGCCGGGCAGCGCGGGGTCCAGTACGGCGTAGCAGCGGCGTACCAGGTCCAGATCCCGCAGCACCGGTTCCCAGGCGCGCCGGTCGGGCCCGGGCAGCGGTGTCACCAGCAGCGCGTTTTCGATGATGCTGTTCTTCGCCGGCAGTTCGACCTGCTCCGGTCCGACCAGCGACCTGATCCGGCGCAGGACGGCCTCGATGTCCCGGGTGCTCCGGAGCCGGTCCGAGGGGTCCTCAAGCGCCGGATACGCGGTGAGGTGATCGGCCAGTTCGGCCAGGTGGGCGCCGATGCCCTCCAGTTCAGGACCCGCGGTGGCGACCCAGGAGCGCAGCTCGCCGAGGGGGTCCAGGGCCTGGTCGGCGAAGGGGCGTTCGGCCTCCAGGAGCCCCAGCTCCACCAGCCGGCCCACGTACGCGTCGGCCGTGGGCGCGTCGCTTCCGGTCCGGGCCGCCACCAGCCCGGCGGCCTCCTCCCGGGTGCACCCGGCCCCGGCCACCACGTCCACACACACCTGGACCGGGGCCGTCGCCGCCAGGCTGCGCAGCGGCTCCTCGGGTCCCGGGCCGATGAACTCCCAGCGGTCACCGGCCAGGAGGGCACTCGGGTTGAGCCGCAGACGCAGGCTCCTCGCGAGGACCGGGTGCCGGCTCAGCTGCCGGACGAGCTGCTGGACCACCCACAGGTTGGGTTCCACGACGGTCCGCACGGCCAGGGCGGGCGTGGGCCCGGTGGTGTCCTGCTCGTTCCAGGCGCCGAGCCCGCTGATCGTGAAGGTGCTGAACGGGCTGGTCTTCATGGTGATCCGGGCGAGGTACTTGGCCAGCCGGAGCGCCAGCCGGCGATCCGGCTCGGCCTCCTCCGGCCGGGACAGCCACCCGCGCAGCCGATCGTGGAGCACCGGGCTGCTCAGGACCATTCCGTGCTGGAAGGCCGGATCGGTCACCGCCTTGCGCAGCAGGGCGTGCTGGGCCCCGGTGTGGTGGCCGACCAGGTCGTCCAGGCGCGCCAGGCCGCGCTGGTGCGCGGCCAGCAGCCCGAGCCAGGACCGCACACGGTCGGTCAAGGCGGCCGGCAGCAGCGCACGGACCTCGTCGTTCCAGCACCGGGCCGTCGGTGGCCTGCGGTTGTGGATGGACCGGCGGAGCGCGACCAGCGACGGTTTGCCTGCCGACTCGCGCCCGATCAGCTCGTAGAGGGCGTCGGACAGTTCGTCCGCCGCGCCGGTCAGCTCGCGTTCACCGGCCAGTACGGCCTCGACCTGCCCCCACAGCTCCGGCGAGCGCAGGTCGTCCAGCGCGGACACCGGCAGCCCGCCGATCCGTACGCCGAAACGGTCCGGGGTCGAGAAGCCCTGAGCCATGGTCGGCTCCTCTCATGGGAACGGGTGCGGGTGCGGGTTGAACTCGGCCGGGTCCAGCGGACGCGCCCGGTAGCCGAGTCGGGCGGGCGACTGCCGCAGCCGGGGCAGGCCGTGGGTGCGGCGCATCCGGTGCCCGAACGTCATCGGCAGCAGCCCGGGGATGATCACTTTCGCGCAGGCCAGATCCTGGGCCCGGTGCTCGTCCGTGGTCTGGTCCACCACGATGACGTCCTGGTCGCGGCTGGTGAACCGCGCGACCACCTCGGCCAGGTCGGCGCGGATGTCCTCGCCGCGCGGCCGGCAGTCGGCCCGCTCGAACGCCTCGGCCACCGGACGGGCCGCGGTGCCCAGCAGGAAGTCGAACCGGTCGAACGCGGCCGGGTGGCAGTACAGCAGGGCGTGGTCGCGCATCTCCCGCACCAGGTCGGGGTCGGCGACCATCGCTTCGATCCTGGCCCGCTCCTCGCGGTAGGCGGACCGGTTCCAGCCCAGGTTCGCCGCGAGTTCCAGCAGCCCGTTCAGCAGCGCCCGTTCCGGATCGAAGTGGGCGCCGCCCGCGCAGATCGCCACGGGCTCCGGCCCCGGCGCGGGGTGCACCGCCATGACCCACGCCGTGGGTATGCCGTGCTCGGTGGTGGTGGCGAAGGCCGCGACCCGGTGGCCGCTGTCCTGCCTGATCCGCTCGGCCAGCACCCCGATGCGCGGATCGGCCACGGTGTCCAGGTCCACCCTGGGTACTGGCAGCCGGGCGTACCAGGTGAGCAGGAACGCGTCTCGTTCCGCCAGCTCGACCACGCCGTGCAGCGCCGCCTCCTCCAGGCACCCGCCCAGAGCGCACCCGTTGGACACCTCGTACGCCAGCGGGCGGGCGAGCGGGTTGCCGTGCCGGGTGCGGTAGTAGGCGTAGTCCTCGGGTACCAGCACGGGGGCGTTCCGGCGGAACGAGTGGCCCCACACCCAGTTCAGCTCCAGGTCCGGGTCGAACGGGGCATAGGGGAAGCCGGGCTCCGCGTATCGCTCGGGCGGATACAGGCCCAACTCGGCCGGATGAACCGCCCGTTCGGCCGTATCGCGGTAGGTGGCCCGCACCGTGGTGCGCGTGCCACCCGGCCTGGCGCCGCCGAGCCGTTCCAGCGCCTCGGCCAGCGCGGTGCGCTCGCAGCCGGCGTAGTCCAGTTCCCGGCCGAACCCGGCCTCCTGCTCGGCCCCGGGCAGGTGCACCGGAGCGGACACCATGGGAAACCGGTAGTCGGTCCGGACGTCGAGCTGGCGAACGACCCCGGTGTGGCCGTCCACGTAGGTCCTCACCAGCGTGTCCCAGTCGGCGCCCAGATCGCGGACCCGGTAGGTGTCCCTGTCGGGTTTCGGGCGGGCCGTGCCCATCAGGGAGGGCGGCCGGTCCGCGGGGAGGGCGCCGCACTGCGGACAGAGGGGATCGGGGAGGAAGGGGTGTGCGTCGGCCGCCATGCTCGTCAGGGACAGCAGCACGACGGCGTTCGTCGTCAACCGGCCCGGTACGTCGGCGAGTTCGGCCGAGACGAGCTCACCGACGGTGGCACCCGCCCAGGCCGAGAGCAGCGGGGCGGGGCGGTCGGCCAGTCGGTCACCGAACCGGTGCAGCAGCCGGGCCCGGGGACTGTCCGGGCCGAGAGCCCGGTCCCGCCGGGTGGCGGCGCACCGCGCGCAACCGGCCCGGCCCGGGGCGACGTAGGGGCCGATGACGACGTGGCCCAGCTCGACCCGGACCGGCAGCCACGCGGTGCCGGCCCGGTCGGCTGCCGTGCGGACGGTCCAGCTGTCGTCCGCGCTGACGACGACGGCGCAGTCGGGGTCCGTTTCGGCGACCAGCCGGTGCGCCCGCGAGGCGGAGGCCCGGATCGCGGTGGCGAGCACGCCCTCGCCGAGCACGGCGACCCCGGTCGGACTGGGCGCTGTGCCAGCGTCGGCGGTCGGACAGAGCGCTGTGTCGGCGTCGGTCAACGTCACTTCCCTCGCTGGTCGTTGTGGCGCCCTGTCCGGCGGACCACCAGCCCGCCGGACAGGGCTGTCAGGGCTGCCGCGTCAGCAGCAGCAACACGAGCAGCAGCTCGCGGGCGTGCCGGTCGAGGTGCAGTTGGACGCGCCGATCTCGACCATGGCGTGGCCGACGTTGATCGACTCCAGGCTCGCGCCCGGTGAGGTCGGCAGGATGTCCAACTCGTCCACGCTGAGGTCAGCGAGGTCCAGGACGAGGTCTGCGGCCATCGAGGTCTCCTCTCTCGGTTGTCGGTTCTGGCATTCAGTTGTCGGTTCTGGCATTTCTGGCATTGACCGAACTGGTCCCCGCCAGTCTTGGGGCGGGATCGGGCCGCGGTCTCCACGGTGCGACCGAAGTCCGGGCCGTAGACTCCCGCGGACCGCGAACCTCGGTGACGCAGGTCACCAGGTCAGCGGCGGCTCGTACTGCGCGGTGGCCCGGCGGCGGCCCAGGACGAGGGTGAAGACGGGCACATGCGCCTCGTCGGCACCGATCAGAGCCCGGACGGCCCCGTCGTCATAGCCGTTGGTGATCCGCGCGGACAGGCCGGCGGCGGCCGCGAGCACGCTGATCCGCTGTGCGACGATCCCGGCCTCGTGGTGCAGGATCCGGTACCCGCGATCGCCGAACCAGCGGTCGCCGGCAAGCCGGTTCACACTCAGGAACACGATCGCGTTGGCCTTCGCCGAGTTCACCGACGGCGTCCGGTCGCAGAGCATCGAAACCACCCCGCGCCCGTCCCGTCCCGGCAGGCCGAGCAGCGCGGGCGCGGCGTCCAGCCGGTACAACCCGGAGGCGATACCGGCCACGTTGAGCACGAGGGCATGGCAGTCCACCAACGGCCGGCACACCGGCTCGGCGTGGTCGGACGGTACGGGCTCAAGGGCGTGCCGGAGCAGGCCGGCCAGTTCATGAGCGGGGAGTTCCGCGCTGTCGGGCAGGAACATCCGGCCCCCGGAGTCGCGCGCTCGCAGCGCCTGCGCCAACTCGACGCGGTCACGCGCCCCTTTCCCCTGGGCGAGCGGAATCCAGCTCGCGGCTTCGCCGCCGCCGTCGGCGGGCAGGTGGAAGGCGTCCGGGTCCACCGGCGTGGGAGGGCCGGTGCCGGTCATCCGGCCGGCGCGGTCCAGTGCGGCCAGCCCCGACCACGCGGCCGGGTCGACCGCGTTCGTGACGACGTGGCGGGGCCGGATGACCGACAGCGGGCCGCCGAACTCCTCGTGGACCTGGGCCGGTTGGGGTTCGGTCGCCCGCCAGGGGGACAGTCCGATGACCGCGAAAGCGGTCTCCTCGTCCCCGTCCAGGCCCAGGGCCCGGTTGACGACGGTGTCGTCGAACCGGTGGTGCACCCGTCCGCGCAGCCCCAGCGCGCCCCCCACCAGCAGCACGTTCCCGACCGTCATGCCGGCCTCCTGCGCGCACAGCCGGTAGGCGTAGTCGCGGTAGCGGAACGCCGCCTTGCGGAAGCACACCGCGGCCACCACCAGGCCGAGCGTGCCGTCGCGCCCGGTGCCGGTGGCGGCCCGCAGCGCGGCTGGGACACCTCCGGCCCGCAGCCTGGTCAGCGCGTGGTGTGCCGGGTCGTAGTGGTAGCAGCCGGCCGGCAGGCTCCCCGCCGCGCCCGCCGGCCACACGTACAGTTCCACCGGGTAGAAGCACCGCGCGGACGCCACCACCCGGTGGTACGGCCAGGTCGCGTACGGCCCCGACTCCATCCGCCCGAGACCGTAGCTGTGGTGCAGCAGCGCCGACAGGGCGGGTTCATCCAGGACCTCGCGGCTGGGAGCGTCCTCGGGGTGGGCCTGGCGAAACCCGGCGAAGGACCAGCGGGCGTCACCGATGTGCCGGGCCGGTTCGCTCAGCACCCGCCGCGGCAGCCCCCGGAAGACCTTGGCCGGCAGCGGGTCGTCCGGTCCGCCCTCCTCGCCGTGGCCCTCCGCGAACAGCTGCTGAACCCCTTCGAAGGTGCGCCACCAGAACCGGAGTCCTAGGGATTCGGGGATTCCGGTCACGGGCTCAGCCATCGACGAGCACGACCCGCAGGATGCCGGGGAGCACCGCGTGCACCGCGGGATCGTGGTCGAGCGGCACCACGACAGGACGCAGCCCGCGAGACCGCAGCGCCCGGAGCATGTCCTGCCGATCGGCTTCGTCCGGTCTCCGGGCCGGCCCCGCTGCCGGTTCCGGCGGCAGGTCCAGCCCGGAGACCGGAGCCGGCGCGTAGTCCGGTTCGTCCGCCAAAGCCGCCTGCCGGTCCAGCACGGCCTGCTCCAGACCCTCGGCCACCGCGTTCGGACCGCAGGTCACCGCGACGGGCCGGCCCTCCTGCCACCACGCCAGCACCGGTATTCCCAGGGCGCCCCCGATGTCGGCGGCGCGGACGGAGCCCCTCGCCGAGCGGAGCAGGTCGAGATGACGCCGCGCGTCGGGGCCGAGCGCCCAGTCCGCCGGATCCAGGGCCGCCGCCGGCCGTGACCGGCCGTCCAGCACATCGGCGACGGCCAGTTGGGCGCAGTGCTGCCCGATGCCATCGGTCAGGGCGTCGTCCCAGCTCAACCGCGCCGCCAGGCCTGCCCCGGCGGTGAACACCTCGGCCGCGGGCACCGCCGTGACCCGCCGGCCGTCGATGTCCCAGCCCCACACCGTGGCGCCGGGGGCGAGTCTGCACGGATCCACCGAGTCCACCGCGTACCGCGCAAGGCCCCCCAGCGCGGCGCGCTGACGCGCCTCGGCGAAGCTCGTGCCCACGCCGAACACCCGGGCCCCGCCGCCGGTGTGCGGCACGGCCTCGGTCACGTTCAACGGCAGCTGGGTGAAGTCCCGTTCGTCCAGCTTCCGCAGGATGCCGACGTGCGGGTCGAAGCAGCGGGCCGCACGGGCGGAGAAGTCCTGCTCGGTGACCCGATCGCCGGTGCTCAACCGCTCGACCCGCCGGGCGAATTCAGCCTCGGCCTCCGGCCGGGCCGGCCGGGTGGCCGGATGGGGGAGGAACGCGTGGGTCGAGGTCCGCAGGGTTTCCAGGTCGATCCTGGTCAGCTCGGTGTCATCGGGTCCAGTGACCCCCGTTACCGCCCGGAACGCCGCGAGACCCAGGTGCCCGGCCACCACCGCCGCGGCCGGGCCGGTGAGGAACTCGCCCGCCCGGAACGGGCCCCGCGCGCCCAGCCGCAGCCAGGCCGACTCCCAAGCCGGTCCGGCCGGACCCAGCCAGGCGACCTCGTCGAGCACGACCCCCTGGACCAGCAGCGCGCCCGAGGACCGGCACAGCCGGGCCAGGCGCAGCGCGCGGTCCACTGCGGGGGCCGAGGCCACGTGCAGTACGACATCCGCGTCGGCGACCGCGGTCTCCTCTCCGTCCGGTTCGCCGGACAGCGCGATGTCGACCAGCGTCTGCCGCGGGTCGCGGTGTGCCGCCTCGGCGGCCAGCTCGGCCAACCGGGCCGTGTTCGTCGGGGCTTCCGGTGTCCGGACGGCGTGGAGCCGGCGGACCCCGGAGCGCAGCGCCGAGCAGACCAGCGCGATGAACGCCGGTCCCGAGCCCAGCACCACCACCGTGCTGTTGCGGTAGGACTCGAACCGCCGGGCGGCCGAGTCGCGGTGGTACTCGATGAAGGCGATCTCGGCCGCGTACGTGTCCAGCTCACGCTTGGTCAGGCCGTGCGGCAGGTCCTCGGCGCTGTCGAGGACGCAACCCGCCGCGTGCAGCCGGCGGACCAGCGCCTCCACCGCGCCGCGCTTGTCCTCGGGGAGTCCCCGGAGGAGGTCGTCCAGTTCGGCCGAGCCGTCCAGATACGGGGCCAGCCGGTCCAGCCACTGATAGGCGGATGGGCCGCGCAACGCGACATCGGCTCCCGCGCCGAACACGTGCACCCCGTTGCTGGTGGGCACGTAGAGCACATCGGACTTCAGTTTCGGTCGCATCGCCAGCCCTCGCATCGGTGATCAGCCGAGTATCGGAGCCGCGTACGCACCTGTCTCTACGGTGCCACCACAGGATCGACCACAGGATCACCCCCACGGCCTGCGCGCCGGGGCCGCGCCCTGCTAGCGCCGCACCCTCGGCATGCCCAGGCCGAGCCACGAGATGATCTCGCGCTGGATCTCGTTGTTGCCGCCGCCGAAGGTGAAGATGACCGCGCTGCGGTAGCCGCGCTCGAGTTCGCCGTGGAGTACGGCGCCGGCCGAGCCCTCCTTCAGGGGGCCCGCCGCGGCGACGACCTCCATCAGCCAGGCGTACGCGTCCCGGCGCGCCTCGGAGCCGTACACCTTGACGGCCGAGGCGTCCTGCGGGGTGAGGGTGGAGCGCTGGAGGGCGTCCACCATCTGCCAGTTGAGGAGTTTCATCGCGTCGAGGCGGGTGTGGGTGCGGGCCAGGCGGCCGCGGACCCAGCCGAGGTCGATGACGCGGCGGCCGTCGGCGAGTTCGGTGTCGGCGGCCCAGCGCTGCACGTTGTGCAGGGCGCGGATGGCCATCGTGCCGTGGGCGGCGAGCGTGACGCGCTCGTGGTTGAGCTGGGTGGTGATCAGGCGCCAGCCCTTGTTCTCCCCGCCGACGCGGCGGCCGGCGGGGACGCGAATGTTCTCGTAGTAGCTGGCCGTGGTGTCGTGCGAGGCGAGGGTGTTGATGAGGGTGCAGGAGTAGCCGGGGTCGGCGGTTGGGACGAGGAGGATGCTGATCCCCTTGTGGGGCGGGGCTTCCGGGTCGGTGCGGACGGCGAGCCAGACCCAGTCGGCGGTGTCGCCGTTGGTGGTCCAGATCTTCTGGCCGTTGACGACGTAGGTGTCGCCCTCGCGTACGGCGCGGGTCCTGAGGGCGGCCAGGTCGGTGCCGGCGTCG
>NZ_LIQY01000117.1:15711-16141 GCF_001418495.1 Streptomyces pathocidini
GCTCGTCGGTGCCGAACTGCATGAGGGTCGGTCCGACGGTGTTGAGGGCCATGAGCGGCAGCGGTACGCCCGCTTGGGCGGCCTCGTCGAAGAAGATGAACTGTTCCATCGGGGTCATGCCGCGGCCGCCGTACTCGGTGGGCCAGCCGACGCCGAGCCAGCCGTCGGCGCCGAGGCGGCGGACGGTCCGGCGGTAGAAGCGCTTCTGGCCGGCGGGGTCGGTGTAGCGGGAGTAGGCGTTGTCGGGCACCAACTCGGTGAAGTAGGCGCGCAGTTCGGTGCGCAGCCGCTGCTGACCGGGCGTGTATTCGAGGTGCACGGCCCCTCCTGGGGTGTCGCTCTACCTGGCTGTCCCGACTCCGCGATCCCCGCGGCGGGCACAGACTAGAACGCGTTCCACTCATGTGGAAGGGGCGGGCACGGTCCGGAC
>NZ_LIQY01000118.1 GCF_001418495.1 Streptomyces pathocidini
GCCGTCGGTGGACATCTCGGCCACCTCGCCGAGTGAGACCAGCTCACCGAGGGTGTTGTAGACCGTCGCACGGGAGATCTCCGGCAGCCGGGCGGTGGCGCGCGCGAGCACCTCGTCCGCGGTGAGGTGGACATGCTCGCCGTCGAGCACCTCGGCGACCACCCGGCGCTGCGCGGTCATCCGCCAGCCACGTCCGCGCAGCCGCCCCAGCAGGTCACTCATTGGCCACCAACCCTCACTGTGTGTCGCCCGCGCGAATGTACCCGTACGGTTCTGGTTCTCGTATTGACTTGGACTTCGTCCATTGTAGGATCGGTTCCGGAGGCAGCCAAGGGGCGAGCGCACCGTGAACCGCCCGATCCGGAGGGAATTCCATGTCCGAGAACCATGAGGCCATCGTCGAAGGCGCAAAGGCGGCGGACGGAGGTGGCTGCCCGGTCGCGCACGGGCGAGCCCCGCACCCGACGCAGGGCGGCGGAAACCGCCAGTGGTGGCCGGAGCGCCTGAATCTGAAGATCCTCGCCAAGAACCCCGCCGTGGCCAACCCCCTCGGCGAGGAGTTCGACTACGCCGAGGCGTTCCAGGCCCTCGACCTCCCGGCGGTGAAACGCGACATCGCCGAGGTGCTGACGACCTCTCAGGACTGGTGGCCCGCCGACTTCGGCACCTACGGCCCGCTCATGATCCGGATGGCCTGGCACAGCGCGGGCACCTACCGGATCAGCGACGGCCGCGGCGGCGCCGGCGCGGGCCAGCAGCGCTTCGCCCCCCTCAACAGCTGGCCGGACAACGGGAACCTGGACAAGGCCCGCCGGCTGCTGTGGCCGGTCAAGAAGAAGTACGGCCAGTCCATCTCGTGGGCCGACCTCATGATCCTCACCGGGAACGTCGCCCTGGAGACGATGGGCTTCAAGACCTTCGGCTTCGCCGGCGGCCGCGAGGACGTCTGGGAGCCGGAGGAGGACGTCTACTGGGGCCCCGAGTCCATCTGGCTCGACGACCAGCGCTACACCGGCGACCGTGAGCTGGAGAACCCCCTCGGCGCGGTCCAGATGGGCCTCATCTACGTCAACCCCGAGGGCCCGAACGGCAACCCGGACCCGATCGCCGCGGCCCGCGACATCCGCGAGACCTTCCGCCGCATGGCGATGAACGACGAGGAGACGGTCGCCCTGATCGCGGGCGGCCACACCTTCGGCAAGACCCACGGCGCGGGCCCCGCGGAGGCGGTCGGCGCCGACCCCGAGGCCGCCCCGATCGAGGCGCAGGGCCTCGGCTGGGCGAGCACCCACGGCACCGGCAAGGGCGCAGACGCCATCACCTCCGGCCTGGAGGTCACCTGGACCAGCACGCCCACCCAGTGGGGCAACGGCTTCTTCGACAACCTCTTCGGCTACGAGTGGGAGTTGACGAAGAGCCCGGCAGGCGCCAACCAGTGGAAGCCGAAGGACGGCGCGGGCGAGGGCACGGTGCCGCACGCCCACGACGCCTCGAAGAAGATCGCCCCGTCGATGCTCACCACCGACCTGGCGCTGCGCTTCGACCCGATCTACGAGCCGATCTCCCGCCGCTTCCACGAGAACCCCGAGGAGTTCGCGGACGCCTTCGCCCGGGCCTGGTACAAGCTGACCCACCGCGACATGGGCCCGAAGTCGCTGTTCCTCGGCCCGGAGGTCCCCGCCGAGACGCTGCTGTGGCAGGACCCGCTGCCGGCCGCCCAGGGCGAGGTCATCGGCGCCGCGGACATCGCGGCCCTGAAGGCCAAGCTCCTCGACTCGGGTCTGACGGTCCCCCAGCTGGTCTCCACCGCCTGGGCGTCGGCCTCGACCTTCCGCGGCAGCGACAAGCGCGGCGGCGCCAACGGCGCCCGCATCCGCCTGGCGCCGCAGCGCGACTGGGAGGTCAACGACCCGGACCGGCTGGCGACGGTGCTGCGCACCCTCGAGAACATCCAGGGTGAGTTCAACTCCGGCGCCAAGAAGGTGTCCCTGGCCGATCTGATCGTGCTGGGTGGCTGCGCGGCCGTGGAGAAGGCGGCCAAGGAGGCGGGCCACGACATCGAGGTGCCGTTCACCCCGGGCCGCGTCGACGCGACCGAGGAGCACACGGACGAGGAGTCCTTCGCCGCGCTCGAGCCGACCGCCGACGGGTTCCGCAACTACCTGGGGAAGGGCAACCGGCTGCCGGCCGAGTACCTGCTGCTCGACCGGGCCAACCTGCTGACCCTGAGCGCCCCCGAGACGACGGCCCTCGTCGGCGGCCTCCGCGTCCTGGGCGCCAACCACCAGCAGTCCTCGCTCGGCGCCTTCACCGAGACCCCCGGGGCCCTGACGAACGACTTCTTTGTCAACCTGCTCGACCTGGGCACGACATGGAAGGCGACGTCCGCCGACCAGAACACCTTCGAGGGCCGCGACTGCGCCACCGGCGAGGTCAAGTGGACCGGCACCCGTGCCGACCTCGTCTTCGGCTCGAACTCCGAACTGCGCGCGCTCGCCGAGGTCTACGCGAGCGACGACGCGAAGGAGAAGTTCGTGCGCGACTTCGTGGCGGCGTGGGACAAGGTGATGAATCTCGACCGCTTCGATCTCGCCTGACCCACCCTCAGGACGTCCGGGCCGGCCCACAGCGGGTCGGCCCGGACGTCGTACGGGCGGGTGGCGGCGGCCCGCGGGTGTCAGGTGAGCGCGCCCGCCAGGAGCGTGGCGGTCTCGGCGATCAGGGGGTTGTCGGCCACGGCGTCGGGCTCGTACCTGGTCGTCAGGACTGCCATCACGATCGGCGGGCGGCCGGCGGGCCAGGCGATGCCCACATCGTTGTTGGTGCCGTACTCCCCGCCACCCGTCTTGTCCGCGACGGCCCAGTCCGAGGGCAGGCCCGTGCGTAGTCTCGCACCGCCCGTGGTGTTGGCCAGCAGCCAGCCGGTGAGCCGTTCGCGGTCCTCGGCCGCGGGTGAGCTTGGTGTAGCCCTGGGCGCCGGCCTTCGAGGCCATCTGGCGCAGGTACTCCAGGCCCGCGGTGGTGTTGCTGCCCTCGGCCGGGACCACGAAGGAGGACTCGCCGGGCGCGCTGCGCAGCGTCTCCACGGGCAGCGCGTCGGAGGCGGTGACCGACGGGATCGGCATCATCGCGAAGGGTGAAGTCCTTCGGGGTGTCCTTCTTCATCTCGTTCTCGAGGAAGTCGCCCGCCGGGTAGAAGGCCAGCTTGCCCTGCACCTGGCGCAGTTGGGCCTCGGTGTGCATGAGTCCCGCGTACCGCTTGTCCACGTACTTCTCGGCGAACTCGCGCCAGGCGGTGAAGGACTCGAGCACCGCGTCGTGCTCCCAGGCGCCGTCCTCGAGGTTGTCGATGGAGCGCAGCAGCTCCGCCCCGGCGATCTTGGCGGCCGAGACGACCATGACGGAGCCGACGTAGTCGGCGGCGTTCTTGCCGCCGTAGCCGTAGACGTCCAGGCCCGCCTTCCTGATCTCACCGGCGAGTTCGGTGAACTCCGCCCAGGCCTTCGGCGCGGTCCAGCCCTTCTTCTCGAAGAGCCGGGCGTCGTACCAGATGCCCTGGACGCTGGCCGTCCCCGTGGTCGTCGTCGAGCGGCGCCACCAGCCGGCCGCCGACGTCCCCTCACTCGACTACGTGATCACCGACCACGAGCACGGCGCCACCCAGGCCGTACGCCACCTGGCCCGGCTCGGCCACCGCCGTATCGCCCTCGTCGCGCGGCCCACCCCGACCAGCGTCTGACTGCGCCGCGGTTTCGAGGCCGCCTCGGCCGCCCTCGGTCTGCCGCCCGACATGCCGAGGCTGGCCGCCGACCACCAACCCGGCTCGGCGGACCGCATTGTCGACGTGCTGCTTGCCTCGGACACCACGGCCCTGCTGGCCCACCCGGACGAGGAGGCGGTCCTGCTCCTGCAGGAGCTGCGGTCCCGAGGGCTCGTCGTGCCGGACGACGTGGCGCTCGTGAGCTACGACGACGAGTTCGCCGCCCTCTCCGACGTGCCGCTGACCGCGGTCGCCCCGCCCCGCCGCGAACTGGGCCGGGCCGCGGTGGAGTTGCTCGCGCGCAGGCTCCGGCAGGACGGCACGGAGGCGATGCGCCACATCCACCTGCTGCCCCGGCTCCACGTCCGCTCCTCCACGAGCGGCTGACCGGGCGCGCTCGGGGCGCGCCCCGGTTGCGCGAGCGGCATGCGGGCGGGCCGGCGCCGAACCGCGGCGCCGACCCGCCCGGCCCAGCCGGAAGTTGCCACTGCCTCCAGGCGGACGAAGCCCCGCCCGGGGTACGTCATGCGCCCGCGGCGTCCTCGCCCTCCCAGCGCAGCAGGTCGCCCGGCTGGCACTTGAGCACCTCGCAGAGCGCGGCGAGCGTCGCGAAGCGCACCGCCTTGGCGCGGCCGTTCTTGAGCACCGCCAGGTTGGCGGGCGTGATCCCTACGCGGTCCGCGAGTTCGCCCACGGACATCTTCCGCCGGGCCAGCATCACATCGATGTCGACGGAGATCGGCATCAGATCACCTCGTCCAACTCGGCCTGCATCTGCGCCGCTTCACCGTCACGCGCGACGGCCTGGGCGAGCAGCATCCGCAGCACGAGCACGATGAGCGCCACCCCCAGGATGGCCACGCCGACCCCACCCATGATGACGGTGACGCCCGGGTCGTCCCGCTGGCCCGGCGCGTTGATGGCCGTGACCGTGAACCACACGAGGGCGGCCGCCACGATCGCGCCGATCACGACGTCCACGTGCCGGAAGGCGGCGTGGGAGAACACGGTTCCGCGTTGCACCATCGTCACCAGCCGCCACACGCAGACCAGGGCGACCTGGGCCGCCGCCATGCCCAGGATCGTCATCACACGCAGCGGGGTCAGCGGGAGCGACCCGTCCTCCGGGTCGTTCCCGCTGACCAACGTCCACACCATTCCTGCCTGGACGAACACGGTGCCGGCGAGCACCACCACGAGCACGGCGCGCAGCGCACCCACTGTCAGTTTTCCCACAGCCCATCCTTCCATCGAATAACGATGAGAATCTATCGAATGTCGATGGATAAAGCAAGGTGTGAGGCGGCGGACGGGCGGCCACCGCGTGGGCGGATACTGGGCCGTATGCGCATCGACTTCGACCCCGCCGCCACCTCCCGCAACGAGTTCTACCGACTGCTGACCGCGGTCGTCGTGCCGCGGCCCATCGCCTGGGTGTCCACGGTCACGGCCGACGGCCACACACCCAACCTGGCACCCCACTCCTTCTTCACCATCTCCTGCGTCGAGCCGCCCGTCGTGCAGTTCACCTCCGTCGGGCGGAAGGACTCGCTGCGCAACGTCGAGGAGACCGGGGAGTTCGTGGTGAACCTCGCGCCCGAGGCGCTGTTCGAGCAGATCAACGCGACCGCCACCGACTTCCCGCACGGGGTCAGCGAGTTCGAGGCGGTCGGGGTGACGGCCGAGCCCAGCCTGCGGGTCAAGCCGCCGCGGGTCGCCGACTCGCCGGTGGCGCTCGAGTGCGAGCTGCACAGCACGCTCCGGCTCGGCGACTCCACCGTCGTCCTCGGCCGCGTCGTGCACGCTGCGGTCGCCGAGGAGGTCCTCGACGGCGGGCACCCGGAGGCCACGAGGCTGCGCCCGCTGTCCCGGCTCGGCAAGGACGAGTGGGGCACGCTCGGCGCCGTACGGGAGATCTCCCGCATCCGCTACGCGGATTGGCCCGCGACGAGGTAATCCTCGGGCCCGCGACGGGCACGTCGGCTCGGCTCGCAAGCCGGATGCCGCCGACTGGCACCGGCTCCGCTGCGGCTTACTCCCGGCGGCGCAGCGCGCGCCGCTCCCGGCGCGCGGGCGCCCGGCCCCCGGTACACGCTGCCACCAGGTGCACCGAGGCCAAGGGAGTACGAGATGCGGTTCGCGCGGCGCACGAAGGTGGCGGTCTGGGGGCTCGCGCTCGGCACGCTCGCGGCCTGCGCCGCCGAGGGCACGCCGCCCGGGCACGGCCGCCCCTCCGTCACCCCGCAGGCCCGCGGCGAGGGGGCGGGGGAGCGGCGGCCGTTCACCGTCGTGGCCACCGGCGACGTCATCCCGTACCCCTCGATCATCCGCCAGGCCCAGAACGACGCGGCGCAGAACGGCGGGGCCCAGAACGGCGGGGGAGCGGCGACCGGGCGCGCGGTCGCTTCGGGGAGCCCGGCGCGCACCCCCGGAGCGACCGGCATCAGCGCGATCGCACCCGGAACCACCGGCACCGGCGCGACCGCCCCCCGAGCCACCGGTACCGGCGTGACCGGCACCCGCGCGACTGCCCCCGGCGTAACCGGCGCTGACGTAACCGGCGCCCGCGCGCCCGGCGCGACCGGCACCCGCGCGACCGCCCCCGGCGCCCCCGGCCCCGGTCGGTACGACTTCAGTCGGATCCTGTCCGGCGTCAAGCCCGTCGTCGACGGCGCCGACCTGGCGATCTGTCACATGGAGACGCCGTACGGGCCGCCGGAGGGCCCCTTCACCGGCTACCCGGCCTTCCAGTCCCCGCCGGACGTGGCCCGCGGCCTGCGCGCCACCGGCTACGACAGCTGCTCGACCGCCTCCAACCACACCCTCGACGCCGGCCCCGAAGGCATCCGCCGCACCCTCGACGCCCTCGACGCCGCGGGCGTGCGCCACGCCGGCTCCGCGCGCAGCGCCGCCGAGGCGCGCACCCCCGCCCGGCTGCGCGCCGGCGGAGCCGAGGTGGCCCACCTCTCGTACACCTACGGCACCAACGGGATCCCCCTGCCCGAGGGCAAGCCGTGGGCGGTCAACCTGCTCGACCCCGGCCGGGTCGTCGCCGACGCCCGGGCCGCCCGCCGTGCCGGGGCCGACGTGGTGCTCGTCAGCCTCCACTGGGGCACCGAGTGGCAGCAGGAACCGGACCGGCAGCAGCTGGACTTCGCCCGCAGGCTCACCGCGGCCCGCACCGGCGGAAAGCCCGACATCGACCTGCTGATCGGCACCCACAACCACGTGCCGCAGCCGTACGAGAAGGTCAACGGCACGTGGGTCGTCTACGGCCTCGGCGACCAGGTGGCCAGCTTCGTGCCCGAGAAGTACCGGGGCAACGAGGGCTCGATGGCCCGCTTCACCTTCGCCCCGGCGCCGAAGGGGGACCGCTGGACCGTCTCCGCGGCGGAGTTCCTCGCGGGCCACTCCGACCTCGGCCCGCCGTTCCGCGTGGTCACCGCGACCGCCGGGCGGTTCCCCGACGTACGGGAGCGGGTGCGCAAGGCCGTCCTGAGCCGGGGCGCGGCGCAGGACGGCCTCAAGGAGATGCGGCAGCCGGAGGGCTGACTCAGCCCGCCGACTCCGCCGCGTGCGGGCTCAGTACGCCCGCGCCGATGAGCACGAACAGCAGGATGCCGAGCACGATCCGGTAGATGACGAACGGCATGAAGCTCTTCGTGGTGATGTACTTCATGAACCACGCGATGACGGCGTATCCGACCACGAAGGCGATGACCGTGGCGAAGATCGTCGGGCCCCACGAGATGTGCCCGCCCTCGGTCGCGTCCTTCAGCTCGAACGCGCCGGAGGCCAGCACCGCCGGGATCGCCAGCAGGAAGGAGTAGCGGGCCGCCGCCTCGCGCGTGTAGCCCATGAGCAGGCCGCCGCTGATGGTCGCGCCGGAGCGGGAGACGCCGGGGACCAGCGCCATCGCCTGGCAGAAGCCGTAGATCAGCCCGTCCCGTACGCCCAGGTCCGCGAGCGTCTTGCGCTCCCGTACGGCGCGGTGGCGGCCGCCGTCCTCGTCGCGCGCGGCCAGCCGGTCGGCGATGCCGAGCACGATGCCCATGACGATGAGGGTGGTCGCGGTCAGCCGCAGATCGCGGAACGGGCCCTCGATCTGGTCCTTGAGCGTGACGCCCAGAACGCCGATCGGAATCGAGCCGACAATGACCAGCCAGCCCATCTTGGCGTCGTGGTCGCCCCGCATGCTCTTGTCGAACAGCGACCGGCACCAGGCGGAGACGATCCGGGCGATGTCCTTGCGGAAGTAGATCAGCACGGCTGTCTCCGTGCCGATCTGGGTGATCGCCGTGAAGGCGGCGCCCGGGTCGTGCCAGTCCGCGAACGCGGCCATGAGCCGCAGGTGCGCACTGGAGGAGATCGGAAGGAACTCGGTCAACCCCTGGACGAGCCCGAGGATGAATGATTCGAACCAAGACATGACGGGGTGCGCTCGTCCTTGTGGTGTGATCGACGGGGAGTTCGGGTCAGATGCTATGGCCTGCCGGTGGCGGCCCTCACCGCAGGGGTCGCCTGCCGGTGCTCCCCGCCCTCGAACTCGGCCTCCCCGAGCGGGCGTACGGGCTCGGGCCCGGCGCGGCGTACGGGACCCGCGGCGCCGTGGGTACGGGCGCGCCGCAGCCGTCGGCGCTCGCGCCAGGCGAACGCCAGCCCGGCGAGGCCCGTGACGACGATGAACCCGGTCGAGAACAGGAACGCCGGCGAGCCCGGGTCGGACGCCTTGCTGCCCGCTATCACGTACGCGGCCGTGTTCGGCACCGAGCCGATCCCGGTCG
>NZ_LIQY01000119.1 GCF_001418495.1 Streptomyces pathocidini
GTATCCGGCGGGTGGCTGGGCGCGGGGTCCGCGCTCGTCGCGGCGCCGTGGTCGCCGGTGGCCCGTATCCACTGCCGGAAGCTCACGCCCGTCGGCACCGTCCACGGCCCCTCGTCGCAGCGCACGCACATCACCGGGGCGTCCAGCACGTACGCCGCCCAGGCCGTCCGCGGGTCGCGCGCCTCGGCCGGGGCCTGGGAGCGGCCCGGGTCCAGATCGGCCCAGTTGGCCTGCCGGGTGGAGCGCCAGCCGGTCGGGCGGCCGCCGCGCAGCGGCGAGTTGGCGAACGCGGCAACGAGCACCGCGCCCAGCAGGTGGGCGAGGCGCCAGCGCCGGGCGAAGCCGAGCGGGCCCGGCTCCTCGTACCCGGCGTCCACGCACACCTGGACCGAGGCGGAGGAGCACATCATCAGGCGCCCGGCCGGGCCGCGCCGGTCGAAGTAGGCCTCCATGGCCGCGTACCGCGGCTGGTCGAGGAAGCGGACCGGGAGGTTGTACGGATCGCAGCCGTGGCCGACCAGCGTCAGATCGTGGGCCCGGAGCGTTGCCCGTACGAGGTCCAGATCAGCCTCGGCCTCCGCCACGCAGGCGGTGAGGGAGGGGGCCGGAGGCGGGGAGAGTTCGAGCTGCCCGCCGGGCTCGAAGGTGAGCGGCGAGCGCAGCGGGAGGGAGCGGAGGTCCGCGACGGCGGCGGAGTGCCGGTCGCGGTCGAGGGGGCGGGAGGGCGCGTGAGCGTCCCTGACCAGGAATTCCAGTTCGACGCCCAGGCGCCGGGGCGGTCCGGTTTTGAAGCAGATGGCCTGGACATGGGCCCAGGCCTCGGCCTCGGAGATCGCCCGGGCGGTCGTTGCCCGGTCTTCGTCAAGCACGGCCGGAACCTCCCGTCGAAGGACCTCGCGCGCCCCGGCCGATCGCGGGCCGAATTCCGACCCCGGCCGGGTGCTCGTACCACCTAAGCCACTGCGGGACGCGCCCTCAAGAGGGCACCGCCCGCTCGGTTCCCGCCCTTGCGCCCCGTGGGGCACGGACGCGGTGGTCAGGCCGCCGGTCGTGCCGGGGCGGTGAGTTCCGTGCCTTATGGAAGGTTGCCCCGGGTGGACGCGGCCCGCAAACGGGGGAGCGGCGCCCGCCGCCACTGCCCACCCTGCAGGGCGGGGATGAGCCCGCGGCAATGCCTCCGGCGAACGCGCGGTCTCGCCACCGGCCTGTTCGTCGGTGTGCCGCGGGCGGTTCGGCACCGCCGAACAGGCCCCCCTCCGCTTCCCGCCGTCGCGGCGGGAAAGTTTCCGGCGCTGCGGAGAGTGACCACGGCGGTGGAAACCGGCGGTGCTGAACCGGCCGCGTCCCGGGTGGGAGCCGTTGACACGCGTCGGCTGCCGGTGGCACGTCAGCCGGCGGCGCCCAGGATTCCCGTGATGCGGGCCAGGCGGTGGTAGGACTCCAGCTGCAGTTCCTGGTCGTAGGTGCTCGTCGTGACCAGGATTTCGTCGGCTCCGGTGCGCTCGACCAGCTTCTCCAGCGCCTCCGCGACCTCCGGCTCCGTGCCGTGGATGTGCCCGCGCTGCGCCTCCTCGTACAGCGTCCGCTCGCGGTCGGTCATCTCCACCCGGGCGATCTCCTCGACCGGCATCAGCGGCGGGAACTCGCCCCGCGTACGCGACCAGGCCGCCGACCAGGCCTCCGGCAGCAGCATCCGCCGGGCCTCCTCCGCGCTGCCGGCCACGGCGACGGTGCTCGATACCACGACGTACGGCTCCTCGCCCCAGGCGGAGGGGCGGAACCGCTCGCGGTAGTGCTCGATGGCCCCCCGCACGCGCTCCTCGCCGCGCGCCGCGGCGATCACCAGCGGCAGCCCGGCCTCGGCGGCGTGCTCCGCCCCGCCGTCGCCGGTGGCCAGCACGAACGCGGGCACCTTCAGGCCCTCGGAGGGGCGTGCGTGGACCTGTGGGTGCGCGGCCTGGTCGCCGGTGAAGTAGCCCAGCAGCTCGGCGAGCTGGGCCCCGAATCCCTCCGCGTCGTCCTTGTCCCGGCCGAGCGCCCGCCGGACGCCGCCGGTGAACCCGACGGAGCGGCCCAGGCCCATGTCGATGCGGCCGGGGAACAGCGACTCCAGCACGCCGAACTGCTCGGCGACCACCAGCGGCTGGTGGTTGGGCAGCATCACCCCGCCCGTACCGACCCGGATCCGGGAGGTCGCGGAGGCGATGGCGGCCGCCAGCACGGTCGGCGCGGAGCCCGCGACTCCGGGCACGCTGTGGTGCTCCGACACCCAGAACCGGTGGTAGCCGAGACCCTCCGCCTGCTGTGCGAAACGCACGGTGTCGCGCAGCGCCTCCGGGGGCTCCTGCCCCTGTCGGGTGCGGGAGCGGTCCAGGACGGAGAAGCGGGTGGCGGCGATTGCGGTGGTCACATAGAGACTCAACGTCGGGGGCGGACGAGGATTCCCGGGGCGTGAGGTGCGCTCCTCCTTCCATGGTCCGACGTTCGCGGGCGGGTGGCCACTGGCCGGACGGGGAGCCGGGCCGATGTTCGCGGGCGGGTGGCCACCGGCCGGATGCGGAGCCGGTTCGCCCCTTCGCGGCGGGCCGCCACCGGCCGTACGGGGAGCCCGCCCGATACGGACAGTAGGTGCGGGTCACGGGCCGTCCACTCCTCTCGGAACCCCCTCCAGCACCCTCGCGCGGCACTCCGAAGGGGTGCCCCAGGCCGACCTGAGGGCCCGCGCCTTGCCGATCCACAGCGACAGGTCGTACTCCGCGGTGTAGCCGATCGCGCCGTGGAGTTGGAGCGCGGTGCGCGCGGCGGCGTACGCGGCCTCGCCGGCCGCCGCCTTCGCCGCGGCGATCTCCGCGCCCGCCCCGCCCGGGTCCCGCGCGAGAGCTACCGCCGCACCGTGGACCAGCGGCCGGGCGAACTCGAGGCCGGTCAGGGCGTCGGCCAGCCGGTGCTTGACCGCCTGGAACGAGCCGATGGGTACGCCGAATTGGGTGCGCTGCCGGACGTAGGTCACGGTCCGCTCGACCAGAGTCAGGCCCGCGCCCAGGGCCTGGGCCGCCGTGGCGAAGGCGGCCCAGTCGGCCGCATGGGCGGCCGCGTCCCGCACCGATGGACCGGCCGCCAGGGGCACACCTCCGGTGGGTGGGCGGACGAGTCGCCGCGCCGGGTCGAGCGAGGGCTGCGCGGGGCCGTGGTCCCGGGGCGCGGAGAGTCCCCACTCCTCGCCGGTCACGGTGAACACGGCGTCCGCGGCGTCCGCGTCCAGCGCGTACGGTCCACCACCCGGCGCGCGGAGCGTCACCATCGCGGCGCCCGAGGCGATCCCCGGCAGCCAGTCCTTGGCGGGCCCCCGCTCGCCGCACTCCGCGAGCCGCGCCAGGAGCACGGCGCTCGCGACCGTCTCGACCACTGGGCCCGGCACCGCGTGGCGCCCCAACTGGGTGAAAGCGACGCCCAGTTCCACAGGGAGCAGCCCCACTCCGCCGTACGCCTCGGGCACGGCCAGGCCGAAGACGCCCGCGTCGGCCAGCCGCCGCCACAGCGCCCGACCCGCCGAACTGTCCCCGGAGGCCCAGGCCCGTATCGCGCCCGGGGTGTCGGCCGCGCCGAGCAGGCGGTCGAGGGTGCGGTCGAAGTCGGTCTGCGCTTCTCCGAGGAGGAACCTCACCGTCGTCCCTTCGGAAGGCCGAGCAGGCGCTCGGCGATGATGTCGCGCTGGATCTCGTTGGTGCCCGCGTAGATCGGCCCGGCGAGCGAGAACACATACCCCTCGGCCCAACTCCCGTACGCCGGCGCCTCCCCGGCCTCGGCGGCCAGCTCGCCGTACGGGCCGAGCAGGTCGAGCGCGGTCTCGTGCAGGGCGAGGTCCAGCTCGGACCAGAAGACCTTGTTCAGGCTCGACTCGGCACCCAGCCGCCCGCCGTCGGCGAGTTTCGAGGCGGCGGCGAAGGTGAAGAGCCGGTACGCGCGGGCGCCGATCACCGCGTCTGCGACCCGGTCGCGCAGCGCACTGTCCGCCGGATCCGCCCGCTCCCGCCACAGCTCCACGAGCCGGTCGGCCGCCGCCGTGAAGCGGCCGGGGCTGCGCAGGGTCAGGCCGCGTTCGTTGCCTGCCGTGCTCATGGCGACCCGCCAGCCCTGCCCCGGCTCGCCGATGACGTCCTCGTCCGGCACGAAGACGCGATCGAGGAACAGCTCGGCGAAGGCGGGCCTGCCGTCGAGGCGGCCTAGGGGGCGGACGGTCACCCCCGGCGCGTCCAGCGGGAACATCAGATAGGTCAGGCCGCGGTGCGGATGGTCCGCCTCCGGGTGGCTGCGGAACAGGCCGAAGGCGCGGTCGGCGAAGGCGGCACGCGAGGACCAGGTCTTCTGGCCGCTCAACAGCCAGCCGCCGTCAGTCCGTTCGGCCGTGGAGCGGAGCGACGCGAGATCCGAGCCGGCCTCGGGCTCCGACCAGGCCTGCGCCCAGACCACCTCGCCGCTCGCCATCGGCGGCAGGACCCGGGCGCGCTGCTCCTCGGTGCCGTGCTCGAAGAGGGTGGGGGCGAGGAGGCTGATGCCGTTCTGGCCGACGCGGCCCGGCGCGCCCGCAGCGAAGTACTCCTCCTCGAAGATCAGCCACTCCACCAGCGAGGCGCCCCGGCCGCCGTACCGCTCGGGCCAGGAGACGGCCGACCAGCGGTCCGCGAAGAGCGCGGCCTCCCACTCGCGGTGCGCGGCGAAGCCCTCCTCGGTCTCCAGCGAGGGGAGGGGAGCGGTCGGCACGTGGGCCGCCAGCCAGGAGCGGGCCTGCTCACGGAAGGCCTCCTCCGCGGCGGAGAAGTCGAGATCCATGGCCTGCCTCCATCCCCATCTTCCCTAACAAGTGTTTGGTAGGTTAACGTGCTGCTGTGACAGTCAACAAGGCGGGCGGCGAGGCGCGAAGGGGCAACGGGGCGCGCGGCGAGGCGAATCGCGCGCGCTACGTGCCCGGGCACGGGCTGCTCACCGGCCGCACGGCCGTCGTCACCGCGGCGGCGGGCGCCGGGATCGGGGGCGCGACCGCCCGAAGGTTTCTGGAGGAGGGGGCCCGGGTCGTGATCGGCGACGCCCATGCGCGCCGCGTCAGGGAGACCACCGAGGCGCTGGCCGAGGAGTTCGGTGCCGCCCGGGTCGCCGGACTGGCCTGCGACGTCACGGACGAGGAGCAGGTCGGCGCCCTCTACGACCTCGCCGAGGCGCTCCACGGCCGCCTGGACATCGTGGTCAACAACGCCGGGCTCGGCGGGACCGCGGAGCTGGCCGGAATGACCGACGAGCAGTGGACCCGGGTCATCGACGTGACCTTGAACGGCACGTTCCGGTGTACGCGCGGGGCGTTGCGGCGGATGAGGCGCGTCGGCTCGGGCGGCGTGATCGTCAACAACGCCTCGGTCGTGGGCTGGCGTGCCCAGCGCGGGCAGGCGCACTACGCGGCGGCCAAGGCGGGCGTGATGGCCCTGACCCGCTGTGCCGCCGTCGAGGCCGCCGAGTTCGGGATACGCGTCAACGCGGTCTCGCCGAGCCTGGCCATGCATCCGCACCTGGCGAAGGTGACCAGCCAGGAACTGCTGGACGAGCTCACCGGGCGCGAGGCGTTCGGCCGCTGGGCCGAGCCCTGGGAGGTGGCCAACGTGATCGTCTTCCTCGCCAGCGACTACTCCTCGTACATGACCGGCGAGACGGTGTCGGTCAGCAGCCAGCATGCGTGAGGACAATGGCTCTGTGAGCCAGGTGCAGAAGAGCAGCAAGAAGCCCGCCGAGCGGTCGGCCGAGAGCCCGGAACGACCCGTGCGGGCCGCCACCCCGCGTTCAGCCGCTGAGCGGTCGGCCCCGCGTGCCACCGGCGGGCGGTCGGCGGCGCCGCCCGAGCGGCGCGGGGAACTCCTGGCCACCGCAGCCGAGGTGTTCGCCGCCCAGGGCTACAACGCGACCACCGTCCGCAGGATCGCCGACGAGGCAGGAATGCTCGCGGGCAGCCTCTATTACCACTTCGACTCCAAGGAGTCGATCCTCGAGGAGATCCTCTCGACCTTCCTGGACGAGCTCTGGGCCGGCTACGACACCGTGCTCGCCGCCGGGCTCGCCCCCAGGGAGACCCTGGAGGCCCTCGTCACCGAGTCCTTCCGGGAGATCGACCGGCACCGCGCCGCCGTCGCCATCTACCAGAAGGAGTCCAGGCACCTGTCCGCTCAGCCGCGCTTCCGCTATCTCGCGGATTCGCAGCGGAAGTTCGAGAAGGCGTGGCTGGGCACGCTGGAGCGCGGGGTCGCCACCCGCGCGTTCCGCGCCGACCTCGACGTCCGGCTCACCTACCGCTTCGTGCGCGACACCGTCTGGGTCGCCGCGTCCTGGTACCGGCCGGACGGACAGCACAGCCCCGAGGAGATCGCCCGCCAGTACCTGTCGATGGTGCTGGACGGGATCACCGTCCGTGAATGACCCTGGGAACCAGCGGAGGAGCAGCAGTCATGGCCGAGGCATACATCGTCGCAGCGGTACGGACTCCGGTCGGGCGCCGGGGCGGTGGGCTGTCCGCCGTCCACCCCGCGGACCTGGGCGCCCATGTGCTCCGCGAGCTGATGGGGCGCTCCGGCGCCGACCCGGCCGCCGTCGAGGACGTCGTCTTCGGCTGCCTCGACACCGTCGGGCCGCAGGCGGGCGACATCGCGCGCACCGCCTGGCTGGCCGCGGGGTTGCCCGAGGAGGTGCCGGGCGTGACGGTCGACCGGCAGTGCGGCTCCTCGCAGCAGGCGCTGCACTTCGCCGCGCAGGGCGTGCTCTCCGGCACGCAGGACCTGGTGGTGGCGGGCGGCGTGCAGAACATGTCGATGATCCCGATCGCCTTCGCCAGCCGCCAGGCCGCCGAGCCGCTGGGCCTGGCCGAGGGGCCGTTCGCCGGCTCCGAGGGCTGGCGGGAGCGGTACGGCAAGCGGCCGGTCAACCAGTTCTACGGCGCCGAGCTGATCGCACAGAAGTGGGGCATCTCCCGTACGGACATGGAGGAGTACGCGCTCCGCTCGCACCGCCGTGCGGTGCGCGCGATCGACGAGGGGCGCTTCGACCGCGAGCTGGTCCCCTTCGGGGACATGGCGGTGGACGAGGGCCCGCGCCGCGACACCGGCCTGGAGAAGATGGCGGGCCTCAACCCGGTGGTGGAGGGCGGCAGCCTCACCGCGGCCGTCTCCTCCCAGGTCTCCGACGGCGCCGCCGCCCTGCTCATCGCGAGCGAACAGGCCGTCGCCGACCACGGGTTGACGCCGCGGGCCCGCATCCACCACCTGTCGGTGCGGGGCGAGGACCCGATCCGCATGCTGTCCGCCCCCATCCCCGCCACCGCGCACGCCCTGAAGAAGACCGGTATGTCGATCGGCGACATCGACCTGGTCGAGATCAACGAGGCGTTCGCCCCGGTGGTGCTGGCCTGGCTCAAGGAGACCGGTGCCGACCCGGACCGCGTCAACGTCAACGGCGGCGCCATCGCGCTGGGCCACCCCCTCGGCGCCACCGGCGCCAAGCTCATGACCACCCTCCTCCACGAACTCGAGCGCACCGGCGGCCGCTACGGCCTCCAGACCATGTGCGAAGGCGGCGGCCAGGCGAACGTCACGATCGTCGAACGCCTGTGAGTGCCACGATCGTTGAACGCCGGTGAGCGGCGAGTCGCCCTAGGACGAGTCCTGGAGCGCGCGCAGTGTCGCGGACGTCTCGTCCATGATCCGGTCCAGCAGCTCCGCGCAGGTCGGGAGGTCGTCTATCAGGCCCGCGACCTGGCCGGAGGCCATGACGCCGGTGTCCGTACGGCCGTCGACCATGGCGGCCTTGAGGAGCATGGGGGTGTTGGCGGCCAGCAGGACCTGGCTCCAGGACAGGGACTTGCCGTGTTTCATCGCCAGACCGTCACGGATCATGGCTCGCCAGGACAGGCCGGACGTCCTGCGGAACGCGGCGGCGTGGCGCACGGCGCGGAGAAGCGCCGCCGAACGGCCCGAACGCTCCAGGGAGTCGGTGAGGTGGCTGCGGAGCATGCGGTGGGGGAGCCCGTCCACGCGTGTGGTGAGCGTGACGTCCTTGACGGTGGCCGCGAGGTACGCGGCCTTCACCGCGTCCGGGACCGTCGAGTCGGCCGTCAGCAGGAAGCGGGTGCCCATGGCGACCCCCGCCGCGCCATAGGCCAGGGCGGCGACCAGGCCCCGGCCGTCATAGAAGCCGCCCGCGGCGATCACCGGGATGTCCACCGCGTCGACGACCTGCGGAAGCAGCACGGTCGTCGCCACCTCGCCCGTGTGCCCGCCGCCCTCGCCGCCCTGCACGAGCACCGCGTCCGCGCCCCAGGCCGCCACCTTCTCGGCGTGCCGCCGCGCGCCGATGGACGGGATGACGACCACGCCGGCGTCCTTGAGCTCCGCTATCAGCTCACGGGAAGGCGCGAGGGCGAACGAGGCGACCCGTACGCCCTCCTCCACGACGATCCGCACCCGCTCCCGTGCGTCTCCCGCGTCGGCCCGCAGATTGACGCCGAACGGGGCCTCCGTACGGGACTTGACCTCCCGCACGGCCGATCGGAGCCGGTCGGGCGCCATGGTCGCCGAGGCCAGGATGGCGAGCGCGCCCGCGTTGGCGGCGGCCGAGACCAGCCGCGGGCCCGCCACCCAGCCCATGCCCGTCTGGACGATGGGGTGGCGGACCCCCACGAGCCGGGTGAGCGCCGTCTCCATCCGGCTGCCTCCCGTGGCGGCCCGCTCCGCGCTCCCGGTGAGGGACTGTTCCGTCACGGCCTGACCTCCCGGTCGCGCAGCCCCCTCGGATCGATCACCTCGCGGATCAGGCGGAGTTCCTCCGGCGTCGGCTCGCGGGTGCGCGGGACCTCGTCGGGGATCGTGAGCGGGAAGCCCGTGGCCGATGCGACCTGATCCGCTGTCACGCCCGGGTGGAGCGAGGCCGGCCGCATCGAGCGGTCCGGGGTCTCGAAGTCGAAGACGCCCAGATCGCTGACAACGCGCGGGATGCGGTGGAAACGGGTCGCGGAGGGGCCGGCGGCGGCCGCGCGGTCGTAGCCCACGCCGCACACCATGTCGACCTTCTCGACGAAGACCCGCGGCGAGTGTTTCGGCACCCAGTAACTGGTCGGGTTGTTGAGGGTGTTGACCGGCGCTCCCCGGACGCCGAGCAGCTGCCGGGCGGGGCGCGACCAGTCGCCGATGCAGGAGATGTTCTGGTTGCCGTGGCGGTCGAGCTGGCTCGCGCCCATCATCACGTGCCGCTTCCCACTGGCGACCAGCTCCAGGTGGCGCCGGTACGGAAGCCAGCCCTCTGTCACCTCGGACGGCGAGCCCACCGCGGGCACATCGCCCATCAGGAGTGCCTCGCCGTCGGTGAGCAGCAGGTCGGGGGAGAAGGTGAGCCGAGCCAGCCGGGCGCCGATCGCCGGGATCGCGCCACCCATCGGGCTGGCCAGCACCTCGCCGTTCCCGCGCCAGGCCTCGGCGCAGCCGATCACGCAGTACTCGGCGCGGGTCACGGGCAGGCCGTCTGCCGTTCGCCCCGATCCGGCCGCTCCCGCCGTCGTGCCGGTGCTCGTCATCGCTGCTCCTCGTGCCAGGCCTGGACGGCCGACTGGTAGGCGCTCTCGCCGCCGGACAGGAACCGTTCGGTGAAGGCCCGCCACGCCTCCGGGTCCCCGGCCGACGCCACGTAGTGCTTCTGGAAGGGCTCGTCGCGCTCGTAGTCGGGGGCGCAGGAGGCGAAGTGCGCGCCGTTCGGGGCCTTTACCACACCGGCGACCGAGTGGCGCTGCACCACCAGCGTCTGTGGGCCGCCCGCCTTCGTGAACTCCTCGGTCGCCACGATCCGTTCACACGAGACGTACGCGTGCTCGGCCGCGGAGCAGAAGAGGTCGTCGAAGTAGGGGTCCGGGCCCAGATACTGCCCGTTGCCATGGATGTCCGCCCGGTTCAGATGGACGAGGGCGGCATCCAGCCGCAGGGCCGGTACGGCGACCAGCTCCTCGCCGTCCTCGTACGGCGAAGTGACCGTCCGCAGCCCGGGGTTGACCCGCATCACGTCCGAGCCGAGCCCGGCCCGCACCGGCAGGAACGGCAGCCGGTGCGCCGCCGCCGTCAGCCCCCACATGAACATGGCCTCGTCGAGCTCCATCAGCTCGAACGCGCCGCGCTGCCGGGCCGCCCTGAAGTGTGGCTCCAGCGGGACCGAGTCCAGCGTGGCGAAGGGCGCCACCAGCTTTCGGATCCGCCCCGCCGCGGCCAGGAGCCCCACGTCCGGGCCGCCGCACGAGACGACGGTCAGGTCGGTGACCTCGGACCGCAGCAGGGCCCGCACCAGCGCCATCGGCTTGCGCCGGGAGCCCCAGCCGCCGATGCCGACGGTCATCCCGCTCCCCAGCCTGCCGACGGCCTCCTCCGCGGTCATCGTCTTGTCGCTCACACCCGCTCCTCCCCGGCGTTGTCGCTGCCGCCGCCACTGCCCTGACCGAACGTGCTCCTCACCCGGTCCGCCACCCCGCTCAGATTGGCCTCGAAAGTGAAACCCTGCTCGAAGCGGTAGCTGCGGCGCACGTCCATGGGATCGATGCCGTTGATCGCGGCCTTCGCGAGCCGCAGCAGCCGGCCGTCCTTGCGCGCGATCTCCCGGGCCAACTCCATCGCCACGTCCTCCAGTTCCTCGCGCGGAACGACCCGCCACACCGAGCCGTGCGCGTGCAACTCGGCGGCGGTGGCCGTGCGCGAGGTGAAGTACAGGGCGCGCATCAGATGCTGCGGCACCAGCCGGGCCAGGTGCGTCGCCGCCCCCAGCGCCCCCCGGTCCAGCTCCGGCAGCCCGAACACGGCGTCCTCGCTCGCCACGATCGCGTCCGCGTTCCCCACGAGCCCGATCCCGCCGCCCAGGCAGAAGCCGTGCACGGCGGCGACCACCGGCACCTCGCACTCGTACACCGCCGAGAACGCCTCCGCGCAGCCGCGGTTGACCGCTATCAGCGCCTCATGCCCGGGGTCGTGCTGCAACTCCTTGACATCCACGCCCGCGTTGAAGCCGCGCCCCGAGGCGGTCAGGACTACGCAGCGGACCCGCGGATCGCGTCCCGCGGCCCGCACGGCGTCCGCCAGGTCGTACCAGCCGCGCACCGGAAGGGCGTTGACGGGCGGGTGGTCCACCGTGACGACCGCGATGGAGTTCTCCGGGTTTGAGGTGCAGACGGTCATGAGCGGATCGGTATCCTTTCCACCAAACGTTTGTTAGGTTATTGACGGTAGCAGCGGTTCGCGGGGCGTGGGAGGGGCTGTGGACAACCCACCGGAGCTGGACGGCCGGGTCGCCGTCGTCACGGGCGGGACGCGCGGCGTGGGCGCGGGCATCGTCCGGGCGTTCCTGCGGGCCGGGGCGGAGGTCGTCGTGTGCGCCCGCAGGCCGCCGAACGCGCCCGTCGAAGTGGCCGGCCGCAAGGCCGAGTTCGTGCCCGTGAACCTGCGCGACGGGGACGCCGTACGGGCCTTCTTCGCCCGCGTCGCCACGGACTACGGCCGGCTCGACGCGCTGGTCAACAACGCGGGTGGCACACCGTACCGCCCGCTCTCCGCCGCCGACGCGAACCGGCACGCGCGGGTGCTCGAACTCAACCTGACCGCGCCACTGATCGCGTCCCTGGCCGCGTACGAAGTCATGACTACCCGTCAGGGGCCGGAGGGTGCGGGGCCGGAGGGTGCGGGCGGCTCGATCACCATGATCGGCAGCGTCAGCGGCAGCCGCCCCTCGCCCGGTACCGCCGCCTACGGCGCGGCCAAGGCGGGCCTGGAGCACCTGGCCCGCTCCATGGCCGTCGAGTGGGCCCCGGCGGTACGGGTCAACACGCTCGTCCTGGGCATGGTGCGCACGGAGTTGTCGCACCTGCACTACGGGGACGAGGAGGGTGTGGCGGCCGTCGGGCGCACGGTCCCGCTGGGCCGGCTGGCCGAGCCCGAAGAGATCGGCGAAGCCGCGGTCTTCCTCGCCTCCGATCGCGCCGCCTACATCAGCGGGGCGAGCCTTCTCGTCCATGGGGGAGGGGAGCGCCCTGCCTTCCTGGACGCAGCGAATGCCGACAGGACTGACGGAGCCGACAGGAACGGTGGAGCTGACAGGAACGGCAGGGCTGACAGGAACGGCAGGAACGGCGAGACCGACAGGGAGAAGTGACGTGGCCGGAATCTGCGAGGGGCGCGTGGTCGTCGTGACGGGTGCGGCCCGCGGGCTGGGGCGCGCGCACGCGCTCGCCTTCGCCGCCGAAGGAGCCAGGGTCGTGGTGAACGACCTGGGGGTTGCCCTGGACGGCACCCACGGCGATCCGAACACCTCAACAGGCCCAGCCCAGCAGGTGGTTGACGAGATCAGGGCGCTCGGTGGCGAGGCTGTGGCTCACGGCGGGGATATCGCGACCACCGAAGGAGCGGCCTCCCTCGTCACCACCGCGCTCGACGCCTTCGGCCGCCTCGACACGCTCGTCAACAACGCCGGGTTCCTCAGGGACCGGATGCTGGTCAACCTGGACGAGGACGACTGGGACGCGGTCATGCGCGTGCATCTGAAGGGGCACTTCCTGCCCCTCAAGCACGCCTCCGCGCACTGGCGCGCGGAGGCGAAGGCGGGCCGGGCGCCTCAGGCGCGGGTGGTCAACACCAGCTCGGGGGCCGGACTATTGGGGAGTGTCGGGCAAGGCAACTACTCGGCGGCGAAGGCCGGAATCCTGGGCCTCACGTTTGTGGCGGCCGCCGAGATGGGGCGGTACGGGGTACAGGTCAACGCCATCGCCCCGGCTGCCCGTACGCGGATGACCGAGCGCACCTTCGCCGAGGCCATGGCGGCGCCGGAGGACGGGGCGTTCGACGCGATGGCTCCGGAGAACGTCTCTCCTCTGGTGGTGTGGCTCGGCGCGGACGACTCCGCCGGGGTGACAGGGCGGGTCTTCGAAGCCGAGGCCGGTCGGGTCAGCCTCATGG
>NZ_LIQY01000012.1 GCF_001418495.1 Streptomyces pathocidini
GGGGCGGGAGGCTCAGGAGTTCCGCCAGGCGTTCGTCCGCGCCGATGGACTCCGCCGCGCGGCGCTCCGCCGCATGGTTGGACTCGGCGGCCTGGGCCGCGTCCGCCGCGCGGGCCGCGGCCAGTTCGGCCCGGGACTCGTCGGCCGCGGCCTCGCGCGCCCGGTCGGCGGCCCGCCGTGCCGCGTCCCGCGCGCCCTCCCAGGCGGCGACCGCGGTCGTCTCCGCGTCGCTGGCGGCCAGCGCGGCGCGGGCGGGGTCGGCCTCGGGCCCCCCACCGGCGGCCCCGGGCACCTCCAGCCAGCCCGCCCGTACGGCCTCGGCGGTCTCCTGCTCGACCTCGGCGAGCCGCTGCCGCAGATGCTCGGCCTCGCTGCGGGCGCGCTGCGCCTCGGTGGCGGCAGCGGTGGCGTCGTGGTGGGCCGCCTCCCCCACCTCCTGAAGAGCCGTGGACCGCTCCTCCTGCTCGTTGGCGAGGCGCTCGCCGTCCTCTGCGGCGGCGTGCAGCGCCCGTACGAGATCGGACGCGGCGCGGGCGCGGGCGACCAGGGCCGGGGCTGCGTCCCGCTCCGCCTCGCGGATCGCCGCAGCTACGCGCGCGGAGCGGTCGGCGGCGGCGCGGTGCCGCAGCACGGTCTCGGCCGCCTGCCAGGCGGCGTGCAGGGTGCGTGCGTCGCCCAGCTCGCGGCGTTGCGCGGCGGCCGCCTTCTCGGCGGCGGTCAGCGCCAACGATGCATGCCGGTAGGCGAGTTCGGCCGCCACGAGCCGACTGCGGCCGCGCACCTCCTCGGCCTCGTCCACGGCGTGTGCGGCCGTGGTGACCTGTTGGGCCAGCTCGGCGGCGCGCCCGCGCTCACGCGCGCCGCGCGCGGAGAGCCGCCGGGCGAACGTACGGGTGCGGCGCTCCGCGCCGGCGTGCACCTCGCGGGCGCTCCCCCGCATCTCCGCCGCCTCGGCGATCCGCCGCAGCAACTCCAGTGAGTCGGCCGTGAACTCGCGCTCCGCGGTCAGCTCGGCCCGCCGCCCCAGCTTGTGCGCGAAGCCGTGCACGAGGTCGGCGAGTCCGTCGGTGTCGCGGGTGTCGGTGACGGCGCGCAGCAGCAGGTCGGTGAAGTCGGAGTCGTTCTTGACCGCGAACAGACCCGCCGCCTCGCCCTCGTCGGCGTTCATCTCTCGCTGGTAACGGAAGAGTTCGGGATCGAGGCCGAGGTCGCCGAGGTGCTCGTTCCAGCGCTCGTGGATCTCCTCCCAGACGACGTCCAGGTTCGGGTACGCCTTGCCGGCCTCGGCGATCGCGTCGCGGAACCCCTTCATCGTGCGGCGCCGCCCGCGCGCCCCGGAGGCGCCCTCGGCGATGGGGCGTACGGTCGCGGTCTCGGCGACGGGGAGGGAGTCGAGCGACATCCCGGGCCCCGGCCGGAACGAGTACCACGCCTCGGCGAACTTCCGTGGGTCGTTGGAGACCTGGCGCCCGCGCCACTCGCTCACCTTGCCCACCACCACGCACTCGCCAGTGACGGTGTGCTGCCACTCCAGCGCCACGTGCCCGCAGTCGTCGGCCAGCAGGAACTTCCGCAGCACACCGGAGCTGGCGCCGCCGAGGGTGTTGCGGTGGCCGGGCAGCATGACCGAGAAGATCAGCTTGAGGAGTACGGACTTGCCGCCGCCGTTCTCCAGGAAGAGCACGCCCGCGGGCGCGGGGCGGCGCGGCGGGCCGGTCGGCTCGTCCTCGAAGAAGTCCGCCTGCGCGGGCGCGGGGCTGGCCACGGGCTCGCCCACCCCGCGCAGGTCCAGCACGGTGTCGGCGTAGCGCGCACCGGCGGGCCCGATGGAGTAGAGGCGGACCCTGGACAGCTCGTACATGGCGGCGGACTCTCGTTGTTCGTGGGTGGCGGTCGGTTGTCGGTGTCGGTCTGTTCGCAGTCTGTTCGCCGGGCTCGGCTCAGCTGTGGAAGGGCAGGCCGGCCTCGGCGACCAGATCCAGGTCGTCGGTGTCGTCGGGTGGCAGCAGGGTCGCCGTGCCGTCGCTGACGGAAACGACGCCGAGCTCCAGCAGCTCGGCCATGGCGGCGCTGCCCGCCATGTCGCGGATCTGCAACTGGTAACGGGCGGTGGTGCGGTAGGCGCCGCCCGCGTCGTCGCCGGTGCGCTGGAGGAAGCCGGAGTCAGTGAGGAAGGCGACGGCCTTGCCGACGATGCCGGTGGTCGAACCGGCCAGCCGGCGCGCGTCCTTGGTGGCGCCGGTGGCGGTGCGCCGGGCCCAGACCCGCCAGGCGGCCTCCAGGCCGGGGGCGTCGGAGGCCGGGTCGGTGTTCTCGCCGCGCTCCTCGGCCCGCTCCTCCAGGCGGCGGCAGGCCTGCCGTACGAACGCGTCGACGCCGTTCACGGTGATCCGGCCGATGTACCCGTCGTCGGCCAGGTCCTCGGGGCGGGGGAAGGCCATGGCCGCGACCGCGAGGTGGGCGAGTCCGTGGAGGAAGCGGTCGCCTGAGTCGGCGGAGGCGCGGCGCGCGTAGTCGCCCATGCGGACGGCGAACACCGAGTCCTCGGCCGCCGCGACGGCCATGCCGGCGCGGCTGGACACCTCCAGGACGATCAGGCCGAGACCGGCCGCGACGGCGTCGGCGAGCCGTGCGAAGCCGGGCTCCTCGCGGTGGCGCCTCAGCAGTTCCGCGTACTCCGCATCCCGCGCGGGCACGAGCTTGGGCTGGAGCCCGAACGCGACGAGCCGCGCGGCGTCGGCGGCGTCCGCGGGCGTGACACCGCCGACGGGGGCGGCGCCGGCACCCCGCGTGGCGTACGGCCCGGCCGCGGGCAGCGCG
Source organism: Streptomyces pathocidini (assembly GCF_001418495.1). Lineage (GTDB taxonomy): Bacteria > Actinomycetota > Actinomycetes > Streptomycetales > Streptomycetaceae > Streptomyces > Streptomyces pathocidini. The sequence goes on from NZ_LIQY01000012.1 coordinate 2,821, forward strand.
CCGCCCTCTCCCGTGGGGGGCGGGGTCTCGTCGGCATCATGCTCGGCGATCACAGCTGCTGCTCCTTGTCGAGAGTTGTCGAAAGGTCGTGGCAGGCGTTGGGCCGGCCTGTGCCCGCCACCGGAGCGTGGCCGCTCCGGACGCCGACCACCGCCCGTAGCGCGGGTTTCATACGCGACTGCCCGCCGGTGGCCCGTGGTGCCCACCCTCCCCCGGACTCCCTCCGGGGGACTCCGGCCCCTGTGGAACACCTGCCCGCAGCAGGGGTCGAACCATGGCCCTGTCCATCACGCCACCTCCGCCCGCTCGGCGGCCATGCCCGCCGCGTCCAGCAGGGCCGTGCCCACGATCAGGTCCGCGCCGCCGAATTCGGGATCGTCGAGGGCGGTGCCGTCGTCGACGGCGAAGAGGAGGCGCTGTTCGCCCTGGCGGTAGGCCGTGCCGACCGGCGGACTCGCGGCGTGGACCGCCAGCAGCGCGACCAGGTACGGCAGCTCGGGGTCGCGCCGCCGCGCGTCGGCGAGCAGCCCCGACAGGCGCCGCGGCGCGTCCGCCGGAAGGTCGAGCAGCTCCATCGCGGAGGCCAGCTGCTCCTCGCTGAAGCGGCTGTCGTCGGGGGTGGCGATCAGCTCCGGCTCGGGCATCTCCGCCCCGAGGTACTCCCGCTCGACCGGCGGCGTGAGCAGCAGCTCCACGAGGTCGCCGACCCGTACGGCGGCGGGCGTGCGAAAGCCGGTGCCCCGCGCGAAGAACGCGTCCGTCACGCGCGTCGCCCGCTCCAGCGGCAGCGGAAGGACGGGGGCGACGAGCTGCCCGTACAGGTCGAGCCCGGTGCGGGTCGCGGGCGTGGCGAAGGCCTGCCGGTCCTGTTCGGCGCGGAACAGCGGTCCGGCCTCCAGCAGTCGGGACTGGAGCTGGGTGTGGCGCCGGATGCAGTCCTTGACTATGTCGACCAGCTCGGCCGCCCGCCGCTTGTGCTCCCCCATCTTCGGATCGGAACCGGTCTCCGCCTCGTCGCGCGCGCGGCGGATGTTGGTGAGGATCGCGTTCTCGTGCCGGTAGCGGTCCGCGACGTGGTCGAGCGCCTCGGCGATCATGTCGGGGACGGTGCTCAGCCAGTCGACGGCGCGGACGTTGCGCCGGGTCGCGTCCAGCGTCCTGCGGAGCGTCTCCGCGTACTGCACGGTGCGGTAGCGGGCCTGCTCCGCGGCGAGTTGGGCGTCGGCCAGCCTGCCCCGGCTGATCAGCACCTCGAGCTTGACCTCGGCGGCGATCTGGGCACTGGTCACGTCCGTGTCCAGCGCGCCGACGAGCACGTTGACCGCCTCGTCCGTCGTGCGCAGATAGACGCTGCCGCCGTGCCCGGGCACCTCCTCGATCAGCTTGAAGTCGTAGTCGCGCCGCACATACGCCCCGTCGGGCCCGAACGTGCCGTAGACGGCGCGGAATCCGCGGTCCACACTGCCGACGTTGATGAGGTTCTCCAGGACCCAGCGGGCGACCCGCTCATGCTCCGCCGCGGGCCTGGCGGGGGCCTGGGCGGCGACGCGCGGCAGCAGCCTGGCCACTATCTGCTCGTGGTCGGCCCCGGTGTCGAAGTCCATGTTCAGCGTGACGAGATCGATGGCGGCGAGCGCCACCTCCGCCATCGCGTAGACCCCGTACTCCCCCGCGAGGTTGGCCTTGCGGGTGTCCAGATCGTGCAGCGGCGCCGTGCAGGCGAGCGCGCGCAGCCGCCGGGCCAGCCCTTCGTCGGCGGCCGGGCCGGGTGCGGGCCGGGCAGCCGAGCCGAGCTGTGCCCCACTGAGCTGGGGCGGAGCGAGGTCCGAGGCGTGCGAAGTCACGGTGGACAGATTAGGTCCTCGGACTGACAACGACCGAAACGGCACGGATGGGGCGGCGACCCCAGCCATTGGGCGCCCCAGCCATTACCAGTGGGGCGAGAGCAAAGTTCACCCGCCAGGGGGCGAGCTCGCGGTGGAAGTGGATGTTGGCGGTCGCGACGCCCTTCCGGTCCTCCTCCCCGGCGGCCCGCCGCCCTTCCACGACCGCCACGGCGACCGCGCCCAGGGCGTACGGCCGCCGGCCGAGGCCTCGTACGACCGCGCGATCCCCTACCTTGTCGAGCAGCTTCCGTCCTCCATGGCACCAACTCCCCCTCTGCGAGGTGCACATGAGCACGACTCCCCCTCACCTGGCCGCACCAGCCGCGGCCTCCGCACCAGCCGCCGCTTCCGCCGGCAGCGATCGCGAAGGCGGCTCGGCGACGCGCGAGGACACCGGCCCTCTCGCCTGGTTCCGCGCCCTGAGCCCGCGCGGGCGGCGCGCCTTCGGCGGCGCGTTCGGCGGATACGCCCTGGACTCCTACGACTTCTTCACCCTGCCACTGAGCATGGTCGCCATCGCGGCCCACTTCGGTCTGAACAGCGGCCAGACCGGCCTGCTGACCACCGTCACGCTGGTCCTCTCCGGCGTCGGCGGCGCGGCGGCCGGAATCCTGGCCGACCGGATCGGCCGGGTGAAGGCCCTGATGATCACCGTCATCGCGTACGCCCTCTTCACCGTCCTGTGCGGCTTCGCGCCCAACTACGAGACGCTGCTGGTGTTCCGGGCGCTCCAGGGGCTCGGATTCGGCGGCGAGTGGGCGGTCGGCGCGATCCTCGTGGCCGAATACGCCACGGCGAAACACCGCGGCCGCACCCTCGGCGTCGTCCAGAGCGCCTGGGCCGCCGGCTGGGCGCTCGCGGTGCTGGTCTCCACGCTCGTCTTCCAGTTCCTCGACGAGGCCACGGCCTGGCGCGTGATGTTCTGGACGGGCGCCCTGCCCGCGCTGCTCGTCCTCTACGTCCGGCGCAACGTCAGCGACGCCCCCGAGGCGGCAGAGCGCCGCGCCGAGAGCTCCGCCAAGGGCTCGTTCGCCGCGGTCTTCCGGTCCGGCCTGGGCAGGACCACGCTCTTCGCCGCCCTGATGTCCACCGGCGTCCAGGGCGGCTACTACACCCTCGCCACCTGGGTGCCGACCTATCTGAAGTCCGAGCGCGGGCTGACGGTCGTCGGCACGGGCGGCTATCTGGCCTTCCTCATCTCGGGCGCGTTCATCGGCTACCTCACCGGCGGCCTGCTCACCGACAAGCTGGGCAGGAAGCGGAACATCGTCCTCTTCGCGGTCCTCTCGGCGCTGTGCGTCCTCGCCTTCACCAACATCCCGTCCGGGGCGAACGGGCTGCTGCTCGCCCTCTCCTTCCCGCTCGGCTTCTGCACCTCCGCGATCTTCAGCGGGTTCGGCTCGTTCCTGAGCGAGCTCTACCCGACCGCCGTGCGCGGCACCGGACAGGGCTTCACGTACAACACCGGCCGCGCCGTGGGCGCGTTCTTCCCCTCCCTGGTCGGCTTCCTCGCGGACAGCTGGGGGGTGGGCGGCGCGCTGGTCTTCGGCGCCGTCGGCTACGGCATCGCGGCGCTGGCCCTGATCGGACTGCCGGAGACCCGCGGCCGCGAACTGGTCTGAGCCGACCCCGAACCGGTTCTGAGCAGTCCGCGAACTGTTCTGAGCAGTCCGCGGCCACGACAGCCGGACGGCGCGGTCGTCATCGGCGCGCAGGTCTCGTACCGCGATCTGGCGGGCTTCGGGCGGCGCGCGATGGACGTGCCGCCCGACGAGCCGGCGGACGAGATCGCTTACCAGATCGGCGCGGCGGAGGTTGCAACGGGCCGGGCCCGGCCCG
>NZ_LIQY01000120.1 GCF_001418495.1 Streptomyces pathocidini
GCGGTCGAGTTCGACGCCGAGTCCCGGGGCGTCCGAGACCGGCAGGCGGCCGTCTCGGAAGGTGTGGCGGCGCGTGATGACGTCCTCGGTCTGCCACGGGTAGTGGCTGTCGCAGGCGTAGTCGAGGTAGACGGGGTGCCGATTACGATCAGCACATGTCCGACCCCGCAGGCGTACGCGAGGTGAAGTCGGCGGCGCGCACCGTCGACCTGCTGGAGGTGCTCGCCGCGCACGGCGACGGCCCGGCCCGGCTGCGCGAACTCGCTGCGGAACTGGGCGTTCCGCGCAGCAGCATGCCCGTGCTGCTCCAGACGCTGATCGACTGGGGATGGGTGCCCACCGATCCTCTACGGCATTGGGATCCGCCCCCTGCTCACCGGTGCCACGGGGGACGACCGGTTCCACGGGGACAAGGGGCACGGGCCTGCGTGCGCGGGCCATACAAGAACGGGCCATACAAGAGGAGGCGTCTATGACCGAGCCACGGAATGCGGAGCGACCCGAAGGCGGGCCGGAGCAGCTCGAACCGCTGCCCACCGACTGGACCCGCTGTCTCGCGGTCGCCGCCCACCCCGACGACCTCGAGTACGGTGCCGCGGCTGCTGTCGCGGGCTGGACCGGCCGCGGCGCCGAGGTCTCCTATCTGCTGGCCACCCGGGGCGAGGCGGGCATCGACGGCCTTCCGCCCGCCGAGTGCGCCCCGCTGCGCGAGCGGGAGCAGCGGGAGAGCGCGGCCGTGGTCGGCGTGGCCTCGGTCGAGTTCCTCGACCACCAGGACGGCGTCATCACCTACGGGACCGGGCTGCGCCGGGACATCGCGGCCGCCATCCGCCGCCACCGCCCCGAACTCGTCCTGACGCTCAATCACCGCGACACCTGGGGCGGCACCTACTGGAACACTCCCGACCACCGCGCCGTCGGCCGGGCCACGCTCGACGCGGTGGCCGATGCCGGGAACCGGTGGATCTTTCCCGAGCTCATCGAGGAGCAGGGCTTGGAGCCCTGGAACGGAGTGCGCTGGGTGGCCGTCGCCGCCTCTCCGCACCCCACGCACGCGGTCGACGTCAGTGCCGGACTCGACCGGGGCGTACGGTCCCTGCTGTGCCACCGCACGTACATCGAGGCGCTGACGGACAAGGAGCCGGAGGAGTACTGCCGGGAGTTCCTGACCTGGGCCACGGGCATGGCGGCGGATCGGTTCGGCGGGCGCCCGGCGGTGACCTTCGAGCTCTTTCCGCACCAGTGACGCCTGCACGAGTCGGTGGCGGATGGTTGCCGGGCGCGGACCCGCTGCGCCAGGATTGCGAAACGACATTTCACCGGGCGAACAGCCGTGAGCCCAGCCGGGCAGGCCAGGAGGAACCGCCACCATGTCCGACCGCCTTCGCGAGGTCTACGTCGTCGACGCCGTCCGCACCCCGGTCGGCAAGTACGGCGGCGCACTCTCGGGCGTACGGCCTGACGACCTCGCCGCGCACGTCGTCAGGGCCCTCGCCGAACGCAGTCCGGAGCTGGACCCGGCGCGCGTGGACGACGTGTACCTCGGCAACGCCAACGGTGCGGGCGAGGACAACCGGAACGTGGCGCGCATGGCGGCCCTGCTGGCCGGACTTCCGGTGACCGTGCCCGGCACGACGGTGAACCGGCTGTGCGGGTCCGGTCTTGAAGCCGTGATCCAGGCGGCCCGGGCCATCGCCGTGGGCGACGCCTCCGTCGTGTTTGCCGGGGGAGTGGAGTCGATGAGCCGCGCGCCCTGGGTGCTGCCCAAGCCCGAGCGCGCCTTCCCCACCGGTCACCAGGAGATGTACTCGACCACGCTCGGCTGGCGGATGACCAACCCCCGCATGGAGCGGGAGTGGACGGTCTCGCTCGGCGAGGGCGCCGAACTGGTGGCCGACAAGCACGCCATCACGCGCGAGCAGCAGGACGCTTTCGCGCTGGCCAGCCATGAGAAGGCGGCCCGGGCGTGGAAGGACGGGGCGTACGACGCGGAGGTCGTGCCGGTCGACGGCACCGAACTCGCCCGCGACGAGACCGTCCGCGAGACCACCTCGCTCGAGGCCCTCGCCAAGCTCAAGCCCGTCTTCCGCAAGGAGGGCGGCACCGTCACCGCGGGCAACGCCTCACCCCTCAACGACGGTGCGGCCGCCCTGCTGCTGGTGGACGAGGAGGGGCTGCGAACCACCGGGCGCGAGCCGCTCGCCCGCATCCGCGCCTCGGCCGTCACCGGCGTCGAACCGCAGCTGTTCGGGCTCGGCCCGGTCGAGGCCGTGGACCGCGCGCTGGCCAAATCCGGCAGGGGCTTCGCCGACCTGACGACCTTCGAGCTGAACGAGGCCTTCGCCGCCCAGTCGCTCGGTTGCCTCGCCGAGTGGCCCGACCTCGACCCCGCGATCGTCAACCCGCGCGGCGGCGCCATCGCCATCGGCCACCCGCTGGGCGCCTCCGGGGCTCGGCTGGCCGGGGCGGTGGCCCACCAACTGGCCGCCGCCGGCTCGGGCGTGGGGCTCGCGGCGCTGTGCATCGGCGTGGGCCAGGGCCTCGCGCTCGTCCTGGAACGCTGACAGCCTGGGAGCAGCCCGTGGACCGGCGCCCGTACCCCGATGCGCGGTTGGGCGACCTAACCCATGTGCCACGGCAGGCTGTTCCCGGCGGGGACGCGGCGCACATCGTCCCGCCGGCGGGTGCGAAGGGGCTGGACCTGGCCGTCTCGGACGTCGCCGTCGTGGCCGACTGGGCCGCCACGGGCTCGGAGCAGGCGCTGGACGCCTGCTCCAGCACGTGCCTGCGCCCCGTGTGGGGCAGGCGGAGCACTTCTCCGCGCTCATGGCCAGCTCCCTCCACACCGACCCCCGGGCCACCCC
>NZ_LIQY01000121.1 GCF_001418495.1 Streptomyces pathocidini
TTTGGGGCCGGGGTTCGGCCTGGGACGAGAGTCCGGTCAGAGGCCGGGGTTCGGTCCGGGACCGGGGTTCGGTGACCGGCCGGGGTTCGGTCGCGGTCCGACGTTCGGTCGCGGTCTGGAGGTCGGTCGCGGTCCGGAAGAGGAGCTCGAAAGTGGTCTCCGTGGGCCGCAGTTGGTGCTCCGGCAGCGGGCCGGGCCCGCAGGAGGCGCTGCCCAGGCCGTGGTGGGCCAGGTCCAGGTGGACGAAGACGCGGTCGCGCGGGACGAGGTCGGTGGGGTGGCGGGCCGCCTCCAGGTCCTCGGTGGTCCAGCGGCGGGCGGTGAGCCCGAAGTGCGGCGCTCCTTCGATCCGCAGGCCGATGGCGGAGGCGAGGCCGGAGGCGGGGCCGGATCCGCCGCCGGCGCCGGATCCCCATCCGCTGTCGGCGCCGGATTCCCTACTCGCACGGCTGAGTTCGGCCCACCTCACGGCCGCCCGGTGCCCGTTCTCCTGCGGGACGACGTACGGCGTCTGGAGCTCGTCGACCGTGGCGTCGAAGAGTCCCACCCGGGCCGCCTCCTGGCTGTCCGGATACGCCTCGCCTGGCCCCTTGCCGAACCAGCGCACGTGCTCGTACGCGGCGGGCAGGGCGAGCCGGACGCCCAGGCGCGGGAGCGTCAGGCCCTCCCAGGGGCCCTCGGGCACGACGTGGACGGTGAGCCGCAGGGCGCCGGTCTCCTCGGCGGTCCACACGTACCGCGTGTGCAGAACCCGGTCCCGGCCTGCCGGGGCGATCCGGGTCTCGACCTCGATGCGGCCGGGCGCCGGGGTGACGGAGACGGTGCGGTGCTCCATGCGGTCCAGGCCCGCCCTGCGCCAGTCCTTGACGGCGGAGTTGGGGCCCATGCCGATGTCGTTGTCGGTGGGGGCGCGCCAGATATCCAGGCTCGGGCCTTGGAGCCGGAGGGCTCCGAGGGCACGCAGTCGCCCGGTGCGCGGGTCGAACTCTCCGCCGCCCAAGGCGATGCCGTCGCCCGCCGGGAGCGGTGGGGCGTCGGAGGGCGTACGGAAGCGGGGCCCGGGGCGTTCGGCAGGACGCCGGGCCGGAGCCGGTGTCGAGTCCGAGGGCGGGAACGGAGCCGGGTCAGGGAACGGTGCTGGAGCTGGGGACGGGTCCGGGGACTGAGCCGGTTTCGAGATCTGCGTCCAGGACTGAACCGGTGTCGGGAGCTGTGTCGGGTCCGGGGTCGAGGGCGGGACCGGGAACTGGGTCCAGGCGACCTCGTGCCCGGCGGGAGCCCACGGCTGGTCGGCGGCCAGCTCCGCCCGGACGGTCAACCACAGCTCCCCGCGGGGAACTTCGGGCAGCGGCAGGGCGGGTGCGGGAATCTCCGCCTCCTGCCGGGCGGGTACGTGCGGGACCTTGAGCTCCCCTTCGGCGACGGGCTTCCCCTCGTCCTCCAGGGTCCAGGTGAACCGCAGGTGCGCCAGGTCGCGGAAGTCGTGCCGGTTGCGGAAGGTGAGGAAACCGCGGGCGGGGTCGCCGGTGACGGCCACCGGCTCGATGGCCTTCTTGTACTCGATCAGCCCCGGCGACGGGGTGCGGTCGGGGAAGACCAGGCCGTCGATGCAGAAGTTCCCGCCGTTGGGCCGGTCGCCGAAGTCACCGCCGTACGCGAAGTACTCCCGGCCGTCGGCGGTGCGGCGGCGGAAGCCGTGGTCGATCCACTCCCAGACGAACCCGCCCGCGCAGCGCGGGTGTTCCTCGAAGGCGCGCTGGTACGCGGCGAGCGAGCCGGGCCCGTTGCCCATGGCGTGCGCGTACTCGCACAGCAGGAAGGGCAGGGAGCGGCGGCGCGCCTCCACGGCCGGGTCGCCGTACGTCTCCGGCGGAGCCTCCTCCTCGGCGCGACCGATGCGCTCGACCTCGGGCACGGGCGCGTACATGAGGCTGTAGAAATCGGAGTGGCGGTAGGTGCGGTCGCGCTCATAGTGCAGGGGCCTGCTGCCGTCGCGGGCGCGGGTCCACTCGGCGAGGGCGCGGAAGCCGCTGCCGTGGTGGGACTCGTTGCCCAGCGACCAGACGACGACGCTGGGGTGGTTCTTGTCCCGCTCGACGGTGCGCCGCATCCGGTCGAGCAGCATCGGCTCCCAGCGCGGGTCGTCGGCGGGGTTCCCGCGCCAGTCGGCGTGGATGAAGCCGTGGGTCTCCAGGTCGCACTCGTCGACCACCCACAGGCCCAGCTCGTCGCAGAGGTCGAGGAAGGCGGGGTGGGGCGGGTAGTGGCTGGTGCGGACGGCGTTGATGTTGTGGCGCTTCATCAGCTCCACGTCGCGGCGCATGGTGGCGAGGTCGAGGGCGCGGCCGCGGTCCGGGTCGTGTTCGTGGCGGTTGACGCCGCGCAGCAGGAGGGGGGCTCCGTTGACCGTGAGCCGGCCGTCGCGGATGGCGACGGTGCGGAAGCCGATGCGCAGGGGGATGCGCTCGTTCGGCGTGGTGAGCAGGGCGTCGTAGAGGTGCGGGGTCTCCGCGGTCCAGGGTTCGACGTGGTCGAGGGTGGTGGTCTCTCCGGCGGGGCGGTCGGTGATGCCGAGGCCGGGGACGGTGAGCAGCGCCGGTGCGTCGGTGTCGACGCGCAGGGTGCCGCGGCCGGTGGTGTGGTCGTACGCGGCGTGGACGAAGAAGTCGTCCACGCAGCCTTCCGGGCGCTCCAGGAGGGTCACGTCGCGGAAGATGCCGGGCAGCCACCACATGTCCTGGTCCTCCAGGTAACTGCCGGAGGACCAGCGGTGGACCCGGACCGCGAGCACGTTGCGGCCGGGCCGAAGGGCCTGTCCGGCCTCGAACTCGGCGGGGAGGCGGCTGCCCTTGGAGGTGCCGAGCTCGTGCCCGTTGAGCCAGACGCGGAAGCAGGAGTCGACGCCTTCGAAGCGCAGTACGGCGCCCTCCCGGCGCCAGGTGCCGGGGAGCGGGAACTCCAGGCGGTGGTCGCCCGTTGGATTGTCGTCGGGCACGTGAGGGGGGTCGATGGGGAATGGGTACGCGGTGTTGGTGTAGCGCGGGGTGTCGTGGCCGTGCAGGACCCAGTGGGAGGGCACGGGCAGTTCACTCCAGCCGTCGCCCGGGGGCTCGGGGGCCAGGAAGTCCAGCGGCGCCCGGTCCGGGGACGGCGAGAGCCGGAAGAGCCAGCGGCCGTTGAGGCTCAGCCGTCCGGCGTCCGAGGTGAAGGCGGCGCGGGGTTCGCGGCGGCCGGTGCCGGGCTCGTGGTCCTCGTAGTACGGCAGCATCCCTCTCCCAAGGAGTCGGTCGGCCGGGGCCGGGCGGCCCGGGCCGGTCGCCGCCGAGGCCGGCGGGGACGGTCGATCACAGAGCCGGGTGGTCCGGGTCGGTCGCGGGGCCGGGCGGGCCGGTCGCCAGGGCCGGGTCGGTAGCCAGGGCCAGGTCGGTCGCGGGCTGACGGGCATTCGCGGGCACGGGCACGGACGGGAGCGGGCGCAAGCCGGTCAGGAGGTGACGGTGAACTCCCAGTCTCCTGGGGGCACTTCGAAGGAGGCCCGGCCATCGGTCCGGCCGACCGGACGGGCGGCCCCGGGGGCCCGGACGTCACCCGCCCCGTCGGGCACGGGCACCTCGACCCGGGAGTCGGGGCCTGGCGGCAGCGTGACCTCCAGCCGCAGGGTCCCGCCCTCCTCCGTGCGCTCCCAGGCGCTGGAGACGCGGCCGCGCGGGGTGTCGTACCAGGCGCTCGCGTGGCGCAGGTCGCCTACCGGCGTGGGGCGGAGGACGATCCGGTCGAAGGCGGTCGAGTCCTCGGCCTGCCCGATGCCGGCGAGGGAGCCGAAGAACCACTCGTCGGCGGCGCCGAGCATGAAGTGGTTCTGCGAGGAGCCCCGGGTCGGACCGTCCCAGCGCTCGGTCAGCGCGGTCGCGCCGTGCACCACCTGGTAGCCGTAGCTGGGGCTGTCGGTGCGGCGGAGGAGGTCCCAGACCACGTCGTCGCGGCCATGGGCGGTGAGCACGCGCAGCAGCGAGGGCAGCGCGACCTCGCCGACGGTGACGTGGTCGCCGGCCGCACGGATGCCCGCGATCAGGTGGTCGAGGACGGCGCCGCGCTCGGCCTCGGGGACCACGCCCATCTCCAGGGCCAGGGCGTCGGCGGCCTGACTCCCGGTGGCGTAGGTGTGGTTGGCCGGGTCGAAGAAGGCGGAGTGGAAGGCGCGGCCGATCCGGTCGGCCAGGTCCGCGTGGCGCCGGGCGTCGGCGGGGAGGCCGAGGACTTCCGCGATCTCGCGCAGCGCGGTGGCGATCCGGTGGTGGGCGAAGGTCGCGGTGACGGCCTTCGGTGTGGAGTCGTCGAAGGCGATCCAGTCGCCGAGGCCGTGCGAGAGCAGTGCGCCGCCGCTGTCGGCCCGGGAGGCGAGGTGGTCGAGGTAGCGCAGCATGTGCGGGTAGGTGGCGCGGAGGGTGGTGGTGTCGCCGTAGGTTCGGTAGAGGTGCCAGGGGGCGAGGACGAGGGCGCCGCCCCAGTTCGGGTCGTCGCGGAACTTGTCCTCGAAGACGGTGTACTCGGGGGCGATGCCCGGTACGAGCCCGGTGTCGGTCTGGGCGTCGGCCATGTCCCGTACGAGCTTGCGGTAGTAGGCGGCGACGTCGTAGTTGCGGGCCACGGCCGGGAAGACGAGGTGGGTCTCCTCCAGCCAGCCCAGCTTCTCGCGGTGCGGGCAGTCGGTGAGAACGCTGTACATGTTGCCCTGGACGGCGCGGTCGATGAGCCGGTGGATGCCGTTCAGCAGCTCGTCGGAGCAACGGAAGCCGCCTGCCCGGGCGTTGGCAGCGCGCAGCACCAGGCCCCGTACGGTGTCCGGCCCGGGCAGTCCCGGCAGGCCTTCGACCTGGACGTAGCGGAAGCCGTGGTAGACGGTGCGCGGATGCCAGGTCTCGGTCACGGCAGCGGCGCCGGGGGCGTCGCCCTTGCCGTTCCCCTTGCTCTTGCCGCTGCCGGTGCCCGGGCCGCTGCCGCGCAGGGTGTAGCGGTCGTAGCACTGGCGGCCGGTGAAGCGCTGGTTGACGGTGCCGTCCTCGTACAGCAGCTCGGCGGGGCGCAGCACCACGGCGGTGCCGGGCGGCCCGGAGACGCTCAGCTCGGGGAGGCCCGCGATGTTGACGCCCAGATCGAAGACGTGGACCCCGGGCGCCGGTTCGGTGATGGAGACCGGCGTGACGGTTTCGACGATCTCGATGGGCGGATGTGTGCGGGCCGACAGGGTCGCGTCCGGGGCTTCGGCCACCGCGGCGGGCCGCCAGCGCGAGGGGTCGGCGGCCGGGGTGTCCCAGCCGGGGGTCTCCCGCCGGGCGTCGTACTCCTCGCCGCCGAACCAGGCCGAGAGGGTGATCGGGCCGAGGGCGGTGCGCCAGGTCCCGTCGGTGGCGACGCGGGCGTGTGTGCCGTCGGCGTACTCGACGCGCACCACGGCAAGCGCCTTGGGCAGGCCGTAGCTGACGTGCAGTTTCTCGTAACGCCCGGGCACATTGGGCACGTTGGCGATGCCGTTGCCCAGCAGCAGCCCGACCGTGTTGTCCCCCTCGCGCAGGGCGTCGGTGATGTCGTACGTGGCGTAGAGGAGCCGCTTGTCGTAGGCCGTGCAGCCGGGTTCGAGGTAGGCCGCCCCGACGCGGGAGCCGTTGACGCTGGGCTCGTAGATCCCGAGCGCGGTGACGTGGAGCCTGGCGTGGCGGACGGGGCGGTCGAGGTGGAAGTCCTTGGCCAGCAGGGGCAGCGGGCTCGACGGGTCGTGCAGGTCCGGGGAGGCCCACTCGGGGGCGGTGACCCACTGGGCGCCCGCCCAGTCGGAGCACTCCAGCAGGCCGGTCTCCCAGCACGCCGTGGCGCTCCACGGCGAGACGGTCTCCTCGTCCGGCATCCCCCAGACCCGCACCCGCCAGTGCGCGCGCCGGGCCGAGCCGAGCGGCTTGCCGCCGTACTCCACTCCGCCGGTGCGCTCCCCCGCGACCCGTCCGCTGTCCCACAGGTCGCAGGCGTCGGCGGCCAGGAGTTCGGGGGTGGAGGCCACCTGGATCCGGTAGGCGCTCTGCCGTCCGCCGGCCAACCGCCAGGAGAGGTCGGGGTGTTCGGAGTCGATGCCGAGAGGGTCGGTGAGGTGGCCGACCCTGAGGGCGGTCGGCGCGGCGATGGGATGACCTGCCACTGATTGCCTCCTCGGGCGTTCACCCAGGTCTCAGGAGAGAAAACTAGGACGCGACCGGCGGAGCGTCAACACCCCTGGCATGCCACCCGGTTGCCCGCCTCAAGCAGGGGATGCCGATGCCTTGACGGCAGTTTGGCGACCCTTCTAGCGTTGATGGCATTCAGGCGGCATGCATCGCCGCAGGCCCATTGGCACGTGAGGTCCAGTCGACGTCGAACCCGGTCCGCGAGCGGACGGGGGCTCCGCGGTCACCTCTCCCCCACCGAGCCCGCGACACCAGGACGCCCGCGCCGGGCGGGTGTTCCGGACCCGGCGGCGGGGCGACGGACGTCGTCGGCATCCAACCGGAAGGCAGGTCCCGGCCGATGTACAGCAGCCGAAAGGGGGAGCCGGTGGCTCCCCAGCGCTACCACGTCATGCCTGGCCACGTCCCGGCGGTGCCGGGCGAGGAGTGGGCGCGGTGAGCGGGCCGGACCGGCGGGCGTTCCTGGCCGGGGCAGTGGGGGCCGGGTCCGCGGCAGCGCTCGCCCTGGGCGCCGGG